>NZ_RJPX01000015.1:0-47415 GCF_003944325.1 Streptococcus mitis
GTTTTTTTATCTCGGTATTTGTATCAAATGCTATATCAAAAATATAGTCAATCAATAAATAATCAATGACATAATCAAATTTTTTAAAATATTCAAAGAAAAAATCACAAGTAAAAGCGTATAGCGAACTATTCCCTGATAATAAAAAGTCTTCCATCGATTCTTGGAAACATTTGGAGAATAATCTGCCATTTCACCTGTCTTTATTGTAAAATAAGATTTAGAAAAGTTATCCCATTTAAAAGATGAATGAATGAATAAAGACTGTTGAATCAATCCAAGTTCCACCATACTGCGAAAGAAGACAAACACGTATCATATCTGAAATATTTGCAATTGAAATATAGCCTTTTTTAATTTTTAATTTTAAATATTCAGGAATTTGAACATAGCAATCAAAAGTGGATTCGTCTAAACAATAAAACTCAAAACCATTTTTATGAGCTAATTTTTTCATATTATCTACACAATACTTTACAATTTCAGGAGCATTATCATAACCTTGCCACCACAATGTCCAAATAATTTTATTATTTTCTAGATTATCTTGAGTAAAATTATAATTTTCTACAAATTCATCAAAATGTAGTTTTAAAAATTCTTTTGTTTTCTGGTGACGTTTTTCGCAAAAAAATCTTGCCTGATTTTCACCTATCACTTTTGGTACTTGTCCCAAAAATTTTCCTAAAAGTTGCCAATTTAAAACATCTGAAGGAAAATACTTTTTTTCTTTTTAATATCCAAATAGTAAGCTTGTGCTTTTCTAATTTTACTCACTTATACTCTCTCCTAAACTTATCACTCTATATTGATGAGGAAGTCTTTGTTCAATTGGAGGTAGTGTCATATAATTCTCACCATATATTGCTTTGAGATAATCTTTATATTTATTTGGACATTTCAGTTTTATTCCTTCAAAATCTAATTTAACAGGTTCCCCAAAATAACAACTTGGCACTAACTCACGAAGTTTATATGCCCCTGTAAAATTACCTGCATAACCCTCCATTACTGAATATTTTTTTATCGTTTTTAAATATTTGTACTGTTGTTTTTCAAATGATAGAATATTTTCTATTTTTAAATGATTGGCTATTTTTATTATCAATTTTTCATACCAAGGTCTATCAGCTTTATTTTGATTTACAATACTATTAAACTGAGATAATTGAACCATCATTCGTCTGTATAAATACCTTTTTTCATGAATTTTTCTCTTTATACCTTTGCTGGGTAAGCCATCTATTGGAAATATATCAATCCACAAACTTTCTTCTTGTTCAACATTACTATAATTCATCATGATTCTTGTTGAAGTATCTCTAATTACAGAAAATGCTTTTCTATATCCTGGTGTATCCTCACTCAAAAACTGATATTTACCATTAAATCGTTCATTAGCAATTTGTTTAAATCGTTCATAATCTGCTCTTGGCATACCCAAATCGATATCATCATCCCAAGGTATAAATCCTTTATGTCTCACAGCTCCTAATAAGGTTCCACCCAAGGCGTAATAAGTCAAATCATTATTTTCACAGACATCGATGAATAATCTTAACAACTCTATAATTTTACTTTGAATAATTTCTATATCTGACTTCATTTGTTGACCAATTTCTCTCAATCTTTTCTAGTTAAATAGTCTATATAATTATTAGAAACTCTGTCCATATTTCTTTCCAAAAAATTTAGCCATTAAAAATGACATTCCTTTTTTAAACAAGTCAACCTTTTCCATGTACATAAAAGGGATTTCCTTAATCTTTAGATCGTTTTTATCTAACCACACATTAAATAGTATCTCACTAACTCTTCCAAATAATCTAGCCTCAAAATCAGTTAAATCTGATAAATCTATACTTTCATACATACTATCCAAGATAGGAAACAGCCAAGAAAAATAGTCGTCTGCCAGTTCTTTTTTCATAATGAACATGTTAAACATGTAGCCGCTTCTTTGTTTCATTACCTTATCAAAACTAGAGAGATATTCTGGATTCTTCATTTCAATCATTTTTCTAGCCAGATCTAAATGAGAACCATCAAAAGTATGGTCGTAATGAGAATAGAGAGTTTCAATATAATACTTTCTTCTTTTGGGAACGATGACTTCTGAGTTCTCTAATAGTTCTTCAATTTCATATCTATTTAAGATTACATCATCAATATTTATTGATTCATTATATTTTTTCGTCATTTTAGTAAAATATCGACGATAATGTACTAAACCCAGATAATCACAATCCAAGTTTTTCCAAGCCCAATAGAGACCTGTAAGTTCACAATAGTAAGGATTTAAGGTTGAAATATTTTCTCCAGAATTATCACCTTGAAAACCTAAGTCTTCCTTTCCTTCACATCCTACGTGAATCGGTAGATATACACTTGTATCAGCAGGCATTTTATATTTTTTATGTGTTGCTACTAATATTTTTATATTCTGCATGTTAATTATTATTACCCATTAAAACTGTAAAAAATCCCTTCAAAATAAGCAAGAAATCAGTCTTGAAAGATACATTATCAATATATAATAAATCTAGATTCATTCTATCACTAAAAGGCATGTCATTTTTATTTGGCGTAACTTGCCAATAACAAAGCAAACCAGGTTTCACAGACAATCTTTTAGACATTTTTAAAGTATTATCCATTTCTCTATGGGTAAGAATATAATGAGTAATCTCAAATTGTTGTAGTGGGCGAGGTCCCACTATAGCCATATCGCCTTTTATAATATTAAACAATTGAGGCAGTTCATCAATTGAAAGTTTTCGTATCACTTTACCGACTTTTGTAGTCATACTTTGAGAATGTTCTTTAAAATTTAGATGATCCGTTTTACCACTATTAATACTTTCCTTTATTCTCTGATCGGCATCTTTATACATGCTCCGAAACTTTATTACTTTGAATTTTTTTCCATTTAAACCAACTCTATCTTGTAAATAGAAAACATATCCTGGATCTTCTATCCAAATAGCCAGAATTGTTATAGGAATAATCGGTATGATTATCAAGGTAATAAATAAGAAAAATGCCAAAAACCTGTCTAAAGTATTTTTAAAAATCAAATACATTTTTAATTAATTATTTCTTCCCATAATTTCCGTAATTGCCATAGGAACCATAGGCTCCGTAACCACCATAAACTCCATATTTTTCAACTTCAGTGTTAAATTTATTTAGAACTACACCTAAAAATGGAGTTCCTGTTTGTTCTAACTGTTCTTTGGCCTTTAAAACATCACGACGTTTTGTTTCTCCAGCTGCCGTTACCAAGATAGAAGCATCACATTTCTGTGTAATGATAGCAGCATCAATGACTACTCCAATTGGTGGCGTATCCACAATGACATAGTCAAAATACTTACGCAGGGTATCAATCATGGTATGGAAATTTTCACTCTGCAGGAGGGCCGTTGGATTAGGTGATATCGGTCCTGACTGAATAACAAATAGGTTTTCAATATTGGTATCGCAGAGACCATTTGAAAGATCAGTAGTTCCTGCTAAGAAGTCAGTCAACCCAGTAATTTTTTCCCTTGACTTGAAAACACCAGACATAACTGAATTACGAATATCTGCATCCACCAATAAAGTTTTATAACCTGCACGCGCAAAGGTCCAAGCAATATTTATTGATGTTGTCGATTTCCCCTCACCAGGTTTAACAGATGAGATGGAAAGAACTTTCAAATTATCACCACTCAATTGAATATTTGTTCGCAAAGCATTGTAATGCTCTTCTGCTTTTTTCGCAAAATCTAAACGTTTTTGTGCTATTGCTAATGTTGGCATATTTTCTCCCTTATTTTAACTTATTCAAATCTGGAACAATCCCTAGAAGTGCAATCTGCATTACTTCTTCCACATCTTCTGGTCGTTTAACACGATCATCCAACAACTCAAGTAACAAGACTGAAATTACCATCACTGCTCCTCCCGCTAGAAAAGCTAGCAGGGTATTACGACGAATATTAGGTGATGAAGGACTTAGGGCTGGCCTTGCCTCCTCCAATGTTGTCACATCAGACACACGAGTTACAGAAATGATTTTTTCAGCAGCCACTTCACGAAGAGCATTTGCGATACGACTAGCTTCTTCTGGTTGTGCATTTTTTACAGTAATTGACACGATACGAGTATCAACAGGTACTGTTACCTGAATCTTCTTGCTTAATTCCCTAACTGTTTTCTCTAGTTTAAGATTTGAAATGACTTTCTCAAGTACATCTTGAGAGAGGATGATTTCCTTATAGTCTTTTACCAGATAGGTCCCAGCCTGCAAATCCTGGTTGGTCAACCCTGCTTTATCAGATTGATTTCGATTGACCACATAAATACGTGTCGTACTAGAATACTCTGGCTTCAGTACAAAACTACTTACGCAGAAAGCTAGAACAGCAGCTATAATCGCAGTCAAGATGATAGTGATTTTTTTCTTCCAAAGGATTTTAAATAATTGAATAACATCAATTGAGATTTCTTTATTTTCTTTCATGTCAACTCCTAAATAATTTGATCAGATACAATTAAACGAGGATTTTCAATAAATAATTCTCTCGCTCTTCTTTCACCATATTGTTTTGAGATAAGTTCATAGGCTTCTTTCATATAAGGGGGACGTTGATCCAAATTGTGCATATCACTCGCCACAAAATGTACCAAATCACGCTCTAGGAAATAGCGAGCTCGTTTCTTCATAAATTTGTATTTATCCCCAAATAACTTTGGTTTCAAAATACTAGAACTATTGATTTGTGTATAACAGCCCATATCAATCAATTCTTTCACACGCTTTTCATTATTCTCTAATTCATGGTAGCGTTCAATATGAGCAACTACAGGGGTTATACCAAGCATGAGAACATTGCTCAAAGCAGTATGAATTTCTCTGTAAGGGGTAGCCATACTAAACTCAATAAGAGCATAGCGTGTCCCATTGAGACTTGGAATCACTTGCTTCTCTAACTTTTCAAGTACATCATGGGTATAATAAATTTCTGCTCCATAGAGAATAGTCAAGTCTGAAGCCACTTCCTTTGCAAGCTCCTTAACTTCTTGAAAGTTTGCCTCTATTTTCTCCTCAGGAGTCTCAAACATTCCTTTTCGTCTATGCGATGTCGATACAATAGTCCGTACTCCTTGTCTATAGGCTTCTGTCAAAAGCGCCTTACTTTCTTGCTTAGTTTTCGGACCATCATCCACACCAAATACAATATGCGAATGAATATCAATCATTTTGCTTTATTTTCCTTCTATCACATCATTGATTGCAACCTTAACTGACTCTAAACTGCTGTCACTTATTTCCATCATGTAGAGGTTGCTCTCAGGCATAGCATAGGATGGTAAATCCATACGCCCTGTTCCTTTAAGATCTTGCGAATTGATCTTATACGTTCCACCACTCTCAAGTTGGGCATTGACCAGTTTCATCATGGTTTCAAGTGGCATATTGGTTTGAATCGAATCTTGCAACCCTTTTATAATACCGTCATAATTTTTCAAAGCTTCTGTTGAAGTTAACTTTTGCAAAATAGCAACAATTACCTTTTGTTGGTTGCGACCACGATCCCGGTCTCCATCTGCCAAGGAATAACGCTCACGCACAAATCCCAAAGCTTGTTCCGAATCAAGATGAACATTCCCTACGGAATAGAACTTCCCATTTGTATGAGCAGTAAACTCTTGATCATTATAAACATCAACTCCACCAAGGAGATCAATCAATTTCAAGAAAGAGGTGAAATTCAAACGAGCATAATAGTTCAAGTCAATACCGTAAAGATTTTCCAATGTATGAATTGAAGCGTCTACCCCATAAATCCCCGCATGGGTCAACTTATCTTTTTGGTTGTTGCCACCATCTGCAATTGGAACATAAGAATCACGAGGTGTTGTTGTCAAGAGAATCTTTTTCGTTTCGCGATTCACTGTCATGATGATATTGACATCAGACCGAGAAACTGAACTGATTGGACCGTAGGTGTCAATTCCACTAATATAAACGTTGAAACTGTCACCTTTGACATCTTTTGGAGTTTCAACCGTCTTGGTTAATTCTTTGGTATAGATTTTCTTAATTTTTGAAGCATAGTCAGGATATTCCGATTCGATAATGTTTTCAAAGACACTGTTTAAGATAATCGCTTTCGTATCTCCAGCCAATAAACTCTTATAGGCTACAAGATAGGAACGACTTTCTTCGACTGTTAATTCCTTATTTTGAGTCGCTTTCAGATCATTCATCAATTGTTGGATATTATCCTTATCCGTTCCAGTCGGTCCCGTTACACTGGTTACCTGACTGATATTATCAATTGGACTATCTGCTAACACCGCAATACTCATCGAATAATTTGAGTAGTTTGATGTTGCATTCAAACGACTGGTAAAGCCAATGAACTGCCCTACAGCAAAGAGAGAAGTTCCACTGATTAAAATACCAAGCAGTAATAAAACCAGCGTTAGATTCTTAGCTTTCTTGGACCAAATCAAAAAAAAGCACAAAATGGCTAAGACCACAATTAGGACGGCAACTACTATATTCAGATATCGGAAGTCTAGCATATTGTATTTGAAAATCAAAAACAATAAAAAGACTGCTAGTACGGCATAGATAGCTAGCAACCCCCAACTAATCAACATCTTTGTTTTACCCTGACGAGCCCGCTTCGAAAACCTACTCACGATATACCTCTATTATCAATTTTTATTTCATTTCATTATAACATAAAAAATACACTTGTGGGCTAAATCCACTTAGGTGAGGCGTTTTCATCTTATTTCCGAAACATTCTTTTGGATTTACAAACAATTACATCAATAAATTTATACTCAATGAAAATCAAAGAGCAAACGAGCCTCAGGTTGCTCAAAACACTGTTTTGAGGTTGTAGATAAGACTGACGAAGTCAGTCACATATATACGGCAAGGCGACGTTGACGCGGTTTGAAGAGATTTTCGAAGAGTATTAAAATGAAGAGTATTATAGTGAAATGAAATAAAATCTGCACAAATAAATGAGGGGATTTGTAATGGATTGAAGTTAGAAGAGTAGGCCATGGTTGCTAAAACATTTCTAGAAATTAATTTGATTTTATTAATCGATTCGTTCGAATCCTACTTCAATCTACCATAAAATAAAAAAACGCATACTATCAGGTATTGAAAAACCTTGATACTATGCATTTTATTTCGAGGGGATTTACTTCATTTTCTCCTGAAATTGAGTTTTTCCCAGCCTATCATTTATTTAACATGATTTTCTGCTTCTTTTTGAGCTTTTTCGATTGCTTTTTTGCTTTCTTGCTCCCATTTAGTCTTGGCTTCTTCATACTGTTTAGTCGTAACAGTATCTTTTTGCAGTTTCATATACTTATAGTTATAACCGT
Source organism: Streptococcus mitis (assembly GCF_003944325.1). Taxonomy (GTDB): domain Bacteria; phylum Bacillota; class Bacilli; order Lactobacillales; family Streptococcaceae; genus Streptococcus; species Streptococcus mitis_CW. Next base: position 7,405 of record NZ_RJPX01000015.1, read on the forward strand.
CCCCCTTGATACCGACCAATGAGTATCCTCTTGTAAATGGTATCACTTTGGTCACAGAAGCAGTCCCTCCTCCTGACATCGCTGACATAATAAGAGAGTTATCAATCATCCAAGCCTGAGCTTCAGCATATTTCTCATAGCGTTTGCTTACATCTTTATTTTCACTATCCGCTTCTTTGAGCATTTTAGTGTAAGTATCCAAACCTAGGCTAGCAATCTTCGCTTTATCTTCCTTGGCATCTAGACCAAAAATCTTGAGATAGAATCCATCCTCTGCATTGAAAGGATTGAGGTAAGTAGATGGATCCTGATAATCCGCTACCCAACCATCAAAACTTAAATCATAATCTCTTGCATTGGGAGTAGGAGCCAAGAAGGCTACATTATTGTACTCATCTGTAGAGAGTTGCTGAACGTCAATAACAAGATTATCAGCACCTAAAACAGACTCAAGAGTCTGTTTCACAGAATTCATACCAGTCACAGCATTTTTATTTGTCTGATCAACAGCTATATCCAAGTGAATTGGGAAGGTCACACCTTGACTTGCCAAGTCTTTTTTGGCTTCTGCAAATTTTGCTTGGGCTTTTTCTTTGTTAAAATAGGCATCCTGCGCATCTGCTAGGTTCATACCTGCCCACTCTGTTCCATAGTTGACCAATTTAGAAGCGACTACTTCTCCAAAGGTCTTGTCTCCAACTTGGACAAATGTAGGAGGAACTAGGGTGTTCCGAAGGGTCTTGCTAGCCGCTTCTTCCCCATTTGACTGGGCAGAGTAGGCTGTGCGGTCCAAGGCAAAGTTCACCGCTTGGCGGAAGTTCTTGTTCAAGACAGCTGACTCAGTTGACTTCTTCTGCTCATCTGTCGTTTTAGATGTATGGTTGTAAGCCTTACGGTTGACGTTGAAATTGAAGTACCAAGAAGTCTTGTCCTGCAGGCTATAGACGATATTATCCTTATATTTTTCCTTAGTTTTAGCAAAGTTAGAACTATTTGGATAAACCCCAGCGATAGAATAGGCTCCACTTTCAAAGTTACGGATAGTCAATTCTTGGTCTGAACCATCAAAGTAAGCCAATTTTACGTGTTCAATTGATACTTTGTCATGATCGTAGTAATGCGGATTTTTCACATACTCGATTGATGATTTTGATGTGAAATCTTTTAACAAATAAGGTCCACTGTAGAGAATACTGTCTGGAGATAGGGTCCCAAAATCTTTCCTTTTTGAGTTTAGAAACTCTTCATTTACTGGGAAGAGAATACTATTGGTTGTTTTGGAGTTCCAGTAAGGTTCTGGGCGTGTCAAAGTATACTGAACAGTCTGGTCGTCAATGGCCTTCACCCCAACCTTAGAAAAGTCAGAATCCGCTCCTGTAATATAATCATTCAAACCCTTGATCGAGTTTTGAATCAAGTCAATGGCTTGTGATTTATTATCCACTGCGTACTTAATACCCGTCACAAAATCTTGTGCCTTGACTGGGGCGTACTCTTCACCGTCAGCTGTGAACCATTTGGCATCTTTTCTCAATTTGTAGGTATAAGTCAGACCGTCGCTCGAAACAGATCAGTCCTCTGCCAAAGATGGAACTAGATTTCCGTGGTTGTCATTCTCAAGCAAACCATCAACTAGGTTGGTTATAATCGATGTATTGTCAGCATAGTAGTCTAATAAATAGTTAAATGTAGTTGGATTTCCACTAAAGGTTGATGAGTAAGTTTTTGTATCTGAACCTGATTGCCCGCAAGCAGCTAAAAGCAAAGCAGCAGCAAAAGTCAACCCTGTACCAAGGACACGCTTTTTTGCATTCATCTTCTTTCTCCTTTATGTTAGTTTTTATAACATAAGTTTATTTTACCAAATTAGTGGGGATTTGTAAAGTTAATTGAATTTCTAGAATGGAAGTTTATAAACTCTAGACATTAAAAAAACAAAGGATTACTGTCTTTCATACAGTCCTCCCTTGTTTTTATACGATTTATTAACTAAAAAACCATTTGTAGAAACGAGCCTAGACTCATTTTACGTGTTTTTCTAAATCCTTTTGATACTGAGCATTCGATTCTAGTTTTTCTTTTTGCCATTTTTTGAGGGCCGCCTCATACTCTTTCGTTGTGACAATATCATTTTGAAGTTCCATTCCTTTAAAAATAAATGGATCCCCTTTGATACCAACTTGTGAATAAGCTTTAGTAAATGGTACAGCACGACTTACCATAGGAGAACCTCCTGAAGACGCCACTGGAATAAGGAGAGAACTATCTGTTACCCAAGCTTGAGCCTTAGCATATTTCTCATAACGTTTGTCAAGATTGGTCGTCTCAGAAGCAGCATCGTCCAAGAGCTTCTTGTATTCATCCAAGCCAACTTTCGCCATGACTTCAGGATCCTTGCCCTTTGTTATACCTAGGTGTTTCAAGGCAGAACCCTTCTTAGCATCTAAAATATTGAGATAGGTTGCTGGATCTTGGTAATCTGGTCCCCAACCTGTTCCGTTCAAATCATAATCTTTTTGAGTTGGCACTTTTGCTTGGGAAGTAATACTTTCCTTCTCATTATCTGTCATTTGAAGAACATCTACAATGACATTCTCAGAACCAAGCGTTTCTTCAATCGATTGTTTTAATGAATTTGTCTGTTGAACTGCAACTACATCTGTCTGTTCTACTGGTACATCCAAATGAATCGGGAAACTTACTCCCTTGCTTTGCAATTCTGACTTCGCTTTCTCAAATGCTGATTTGGCCTTTGTAGGATTGTAAATTGTATCCTTACCATCTGTGAGAGTTACATCTTTCCACTGTTCTCCATATTTCAGTAGTTCATCCTGAGCCAGCTGTCCGAAGGTCTTCCCTGCTACCTGAACATAATTATCTGGCACTAGACTATTACGAATAATCTTATCCGCACCTTCTTCACCGTTTAATTGAGCTGTATAGGCGTGGCGATTGAAGGCAAAATTAATCGCTTGACGGAAATTTTTATTCAGCATAGCTTCTTTTGTAGAAAGCTTTTGTCCTTCATCTGTCTTGGCTGTTTTATTATATGATTGACGATTTACATTAAAAGTAAAGTAGTAACTAGTTGCTTCCTGAGGGCTATAAATAATCTGATCGCCATATTTCTCTTTGGTAGAAGCAAAACTTGAACTATTTGGGAAAAGTCTCGCTGTATTATATGCTCCTGTAGCGAAACTACGGATAAGAGACTCTTGATCTGAACCGTCATAGAATGTTAATTTTACATTATCAATCTTGACATTCTCCTTATCCCAGTAGTTAGGATTTTTTTCATACTCAATCACAGATTTAGAAATCAAAGATTTCAAAAAATATGGGCCGTTGTAAAGAATACTTGATGGAGTTGGCGCCCCATAATCCTTGCCAGTTGCATTCAAAAACTCTTCATTTACCGGAAGCATGGTTGCTGTAGTTACCTTCGAGTTCCAAAAACTTTCTGGTTTATTAAGGGTATATTCTACCGTATAATCATCAAGAGCTTTGACACCTACAGTTGAGAAATCATTGGTCTCACCACTAACATAGGCCTCCAAACCTTTGATTGATTTTTCAATCAAAGAAAGACCATCTGACTTACCATCTGCTGCATGTTTCAGACCTGTAACAAAGTCCTGAGCCTTAACTTCTGCATATTCCTCTCCTTCAGAAGTATACCACTTCACACCCTTACGAAGTTTGTAAGTGTAAGTCAAGCCATCAGCTGAAACAGTCCAATCCTCTGCTAAAGACGGAACAAGATTCCCATATTTATCATTCTCTAAAAGACCATCAACAACATTACCAATCACGTCAGAGGTCGAACTTTTACTCGTAATGCTATAATCCAAGGAAGACGGATCTACTGCATAGACATAAGAAAAACTCCTCGGGGCATCTGCTTTCTTATCACTTTTCCCACAAGCCGTTAAAAGAAGGGCTGCACTCAAGGTTACTCCCGCTCCTAAGAGCCACTTTTTCGATTTCATAATCAAACTCCTTTAGTAATATGTTATTTCCACCATTATACTCTATTTTATTCTAAATGCAAGAGCTTTCGACAGATTTTTTAGAAAATTCTAACAGATGTTATTCAAAAACATTTCAGTTGTAGATAGAGCACTCAAATCACATCTTTGAGGTCGGATAAATAGCTGACCGAGCTAAAGCATTTCTACAGTATCCAAGGATGACCTTGTTTGAGAAGTTTTTTGAAGAGTACTATAAAAAGAACCTCAGCCCCAAAAGCTGAAGATTCTCTAGTTTTAATCAATCAATTCCACACAGAAAGCATCCCATGGAGCTAAGATTTGTTTTTCAAAAACTTCTTGAGCCACAGTATTTTCAATCAGGACTGATTTAACTTTTCCTTCTACCGTCAAGTCTTGTTTTTCATTGGACAAGTTGGCCACAACTAGGAAGCGGCGGTCACCGTCCTTACGAATATAGGCAAAGATCTTATCAGCCGTATCAAGCAATTCAAAGTCAGCTCGAATCAGCCAACTGTTCTCCTTGCGGATTTGAACCAGTTTTTGATAAGTATAGAAAATAGAATCTGGATTTGCCAGCGCTTCTTGAACGTTGATTGTTTGATAGTTTGGATTGACTGCCAACCACGGTTGAGCTGTTGAGAAACCAGCGTTTTCGCTCTCATCCCATTGCATTGGAGTACGGGCATTGTCGCGACCGATGACACGGATACTGTCCATGATTTCTTCCATCGGCACGCCTTTTTCAAGAGCTTCACGCGCATAGTTGAGCGATTCAATATCTTCTACTTGCTCCAGTGTTTCAAACGGATAGTTGGTCATCCCAATCTCCTCACCCTGATAGATATAAGGTGTCCCTCTCATGAGATGAAGCAAAATCGCAAAGGCTTTGGCAGATTTTTCACGGTATTCTTGGCCATTTCCCCAAATTGAGACGATACGAGGAAGGTCATGATTGTTCCAGAAGAGCGAATTCCAACCATCCTCAACTCCTAATTCTGTCTGCCATTTGTTGAAAATCTCTTTTAACTTAGCGATGTTTAGCTCTTTTTGATAGTGCCATTTAGGTTGACCTTCCTGATACTGAAGACAAATATGTTCAAACTGGAAAACCATAGACAATTCTTGCCCCTTTGGATCAGAATATAGTTTGGCAATATCTGGCGTTGCTCCCCATGTTTCTCCTACTGTTAAGAGATTCTTATCTCCAAAGGTAGCCTGATTCATCTCCTTGAGATAAGGGTGTAGCATAGGGCCATTATTAACTACTTTCTCATCAGGAATTTTCCCAATCATGTCAATAACATCCATACGGAAACCACCAATGCCTTTATCAATCCAGAAGTTCATCATCTCATAAATTTTCTGGCGAAGTTTTTCATTTTCCCAGTTGAGGTCAGGCTGTTTTTTGCTGAAAAAGTGGAGATAATATTGGTCTGATTTTTCATCGTATTCCCAAGCAGAACCACTAAAGATAGAGTCTAGATCGTTTGGTTCATCTCGCCAGATATAGTAGTCTCGCTCAGGACTGTCAGGATTTTCACAGGCCTCGACAAACCAAGCATGTTCATCTGAGGTATGATTGACCACCAAGTCCATGATGATACGAATATCACGCTTCTTGGCTTCCGCAATCAGTTGGTCCATATCCTCCATGGTTCCGAAAATAGCTGCGATCGCTTGATAATCTGCAATATCGTAGCCATTATCGTCCATAGGGCTGTCATAAACAGGAGAAAGCCAAATCGCTGTGATCCCTAACTTAGCTAGATAATCTAACTTATTGGTAATTCCTGGCAAATCGCCAATTCCATCTCCATTACTATCCATAAAACTCTTGGGATAGACTTGATAGACTACGGCATTGTGCCACCATTTTTCTTGCATCTTCTTACCTCATTATTTTAATAATCTATAGTCTATGATAGCGCTTTTCAGAATTTCGTGCAAGCGTTTGCCTAATCTTTTTACTTTCTTTTTTAACTCCATAGTTTCCTAACTTCCAATTTTTTATTATAATAGAGGTCAGAGGTAAAAAAATGAAAAAACAAGCTTTTAGTTCTGAACAATATTTAAACTTGCAACGCAACCATATCTTGGAGCGTATCAATCAATTTGACGGCAAACTTTACTTGGAGTTTGGTGGCAAAATGCTAGAAGATTTCCACGCTGCTCGTGTCCTTCCTGGTTATGAGCCTGACAACAAAATCAAGCTCTTGCAAGAATTGAAAGAGCAGGTTGAGGTTGTGATTGCTATTAATGCTAGCAATATCGAGCATTCCAAAGCACGTGGTGACTTGGGCATTTCTTATGACCAAGAAGTTCTTCGTTTGATTGATAAATTCAATGAATTGGGAATTTTTGTTGGCTCTGTTGTCATCACACAGTACGCTGGTCAACCAGCTGCAGATGCCTTCCGCAACCAACTTGAGAAAAATGGAATTGATTCTTATCTTCATTATCCAATCAAAGGATATCCAACAGATATGGATCACATCATTTCTCCAGAAGGAATGGGGAAAAACGACTATATCAAAACCAGTCGTAACTTGATCGTCGTAACAGCTCCTGGACCTGGTTCTGGAAAATTGGCAACTTGTATGTCCAATATGTACCACGACCAAATCAATGGTATCAAGTCTGGTTACGCTAAATTTGAAACCTTCCCAGTTTGGAATCTTCCCCTTCATCACCCAGTCAATTTGGCCTACGAGGCTGCCACAGCAGACCTTGACGATGTCAACATGATTGACCCCTTCCATCTCCAAACCTACGGAGAAACCACTGTCAACTACAACCGTGATATCGAAATTTTCCCTGTGCTCAAGCGCATGTTGGAACGTATCCTAGGTGAATCTCCATACGCTTCACCGACAGACATGGGTGTCAACATGGTTGGTTTCGCTATTACTGATGATGAGGCTGCTGTCGAAGCTTCTAAACAAGAAATCATCCGCCGTTACTATCAAACTGTTCTTGATTTTAAAGCCGAAAAAGTTGGCGAATCTGCTGTTAAGAAAATCGAGTTGCTCATGAACGACCTCGGCATCACACCTGCAGACCGTAAGGTTGCTGTCACAGCTCGTCAAAAAGCAGAAGAAACTGGCGGACCAGCCCTAGCCCTTGAATTGCCAAATGGGGAAATCGTGACTGGTAAGAACTCAGAGCTCTTTGGCCCAACAGCCGCTGCCTTGATCAACGCTATCAAGAAATCAGCTGACATCGCTAAAGAAGTAAAACTAATCGAACCTGAACTTGTCAAACCGATCCAAGGTCTTAAAATCGATCATCTCGGTAGCCGCAATCCACGCCTGCATTCAAATGAAATCCTGATTGCTCTTGCTATCACAGCTACAGAAAATCCTGATGCTGCCCGCGCTATGGAAGAACTTGGCAACCTCAAAGGAAGCGAAGCCCACTCAACTATCATCTTGACAGATGAAGACAAGAATGTCCTTCGTAAATTGGGTATCAATGTAACATTTGACCCTTACTACCAATACGACCGTTTGTATCGTAAGTAAAGATTGCAGCCTCTCCACTCTCGGAGAGGTTTTCTCTCTGTCTCAATAGCCAGCTTTATGTTATAATGAAAGAAGAAAACTGAAAGGATTTACCATGTCAAAAGAAGTTATTGTTGAAAGTTTTGAACTTGACCACACTATTGTTAAAGCACCTTATGTCCGCTTGATTGGGGAAGAAACTGGACCAAAAGGAGACATCATCTCCAATTATGATATTCGCTTGGTGCAACCAAATGAGGACTCTATCCCTACCGCTGGCCTTCACACCATTGAGCACCTCTTAGCCAAACTCATCCGTACTCGCATTGACGGTATGATTGACTGTTCGCCGTTTGGTTGCCGTACAGGTTTCCACATGATTATGTGGGGACGCCATACCAGCGCTGAGATTGCAGCTGTTATCAAGGATTCGCTCAAGGAAATTGCTGAGACCACTACTTGGGAAGATGTCCCTGGAACAACCATCGAATCTTGCGGAAACTACAAGGATCACAGCCTCTTCTCTGCTAAAGAATGGGCGAAACTCATCTTGGAACAAGGGATTTCAGATGATGCCTTTGAGCGTCATGTGATTTAAACACAAAAGGAACCAGTTTTTTCAGCTGGTTCCTTCTTCTTTATTATGTGACTATTAGTCCGTCTCGCTCCGCTAGGTGCGAGACAAAAAAACCACCCGCTATGCGGGTGCGCGTCGAAGGTTATACCCAAAAAACTCCAAACGCGATACAATAAAGGTGTTCAAGCCAATTGTAAAGCGAAAGGAGCAAAATATGGCACAAAAGGCACATAGTTTATCGCACACAAAGTGGCACTGTTCTATCACATTGTGTTCACCCCTAAGTATAGACGAAAAGTAATCTATAATCAATATCGAAGTAGTTTAGGAGAAATATTTCATCGCTTGTGTAGTTATAAAGGAGTTGAAATTATCGAGGGTCACTTAATGCCAGACCATGTACATATGTTAGTNAGTATTCCACCAAGGATAAGTGTTTCAAGTTTCATGGGTTATTTAAAAGGTAAAAGTGCACTCATGATGTTTGACAAACACGCCAATCTCAAGTACAAGTTTGGGAATCGGCATTTTTGGGCGGAAGGTTATTATGTGAGTACGGTTGGACTCAATGAAGCCACAATTAAGAAATATATTCAAGAACAGGAAAAGCATGATATAGCACTAGATAAATTAAGTGTAAAAGAATATGAGGATCCCTTTAGGGATAGTGGTAAGTAATACTAAAGCCTTTTTAAGAGGCAAGTGACGAGTCAAGAGCAATAAGGCTTGAACAACGTGAAAGCCAGCGTCTTTAGGCGCTGGCTGGTAATTTGGGCTTATAGCCCTGGTTCAAACCACCCGTTAGACGGGTGGTCATGATTCTCAAAATTTTGTCTTATACTCAATGAAAATCAAAGAGCAAACTAGGAAACTAGCCGCAGGCTGTACTTGAGTACGGCAAGGCGACGTTGACGTGGTTTGAAGAGATTTTCGAAGAGTCTTAGGCTTTTTCACGAATAACTAAACCACCATCTTCCATATCTGCTTCCAAGTGTTTGGCATCTAGGTGATCCAAGTGGAAGTCTGTTACCTTATCACGAATTTCTTGTTCAACCACACGACGGAGTGGGCGAACACCCATGACTTCGTCATAGCCTTCTTCTGTGATATAGTCTTTAGCTGCTTGACTGACTACCAAGTCAATGTCTTTCTTAGCCAAGGTTTGGTTGACTTCGGCCAACATCAAGTCCACAATCTTAGAAAGATTTTCCTTATTCAAGTGTGAGAACTCGATAACTGCGTTAAAGCGGTTGAGGAATTCTGGACGGAAGAAGGGTTTCAAACGATCCATCAATTCTGGTTTGTCCGCATCTTCTGTCAAGTTGGCTTCATAGCCAAATCCAGCATTTGATGTTGCGATAATGACAGTGTTCTTAAAGTTCACCGTATTTCCTTGACCATCTGTCAAACGACCATCATCCAAGACTTGGAGGAGAAGAGTAATCACTTGAGGATCAGCCTTTTCAATCTCATCCAAGAGAATGATAGAGTATGGATTGCGACGAACACGTTCTGTTAAGGTATTGCTATTGTCATCATAACCCACATATCCTGCTGTTGTACCGATTAGCTTAGAAACGGCTGTGCGATCGCTATATTCAGACATATCCAAACGGATGATGGCGTCCTTGGTTCCAAACATATCCAGCGCCAATTGCTTAGCAAGTTCTGTCTTACCTACCCCAGTTGGACCTACAAAGAGGAAGCTACCGATTGGGCGATTGCCTTCATCGAAAACAGCACGGTTACGACGGATAGCACGAGCTACAGCTTCAACTGCCTTTTCTTGGCCGATCACCTTGTCTTTCAAGCGATGAGCCATATCTTTCAAACGTTCGATGTCTGACGCTCCCATTTGTGACACTGGGATACCCGTCATTCGTTCTACAGATTCAGCCACATCGTTGACACTTGCAGTCACTTTCATATCTTCTGTGTGATCTTCGATTTTCTTTTCCAATTCTGCGATGCGTGTTTTATAGTTTAGAGCTGCTTCAAAATCTTCTGCTTCAACTGCCTTTTCTTGCTTGTCTTTTTCTGCCTCAATTTCACGTTCAACAGCATGCACATCTGTTACTGGATGTTGGGCCGCCAAGTGAGCAGCTGTTACATCGATAAGGTCAATAGCCTTATCTGGCAGGCTACGTTGAGGAATGTATTGGACAGAATAATCCACCGCTGCTTTCAAGACTTCGTCTGGCAAGATGACATTGTGGTGTTGTTGATAAAGGTCACGAATTCCTTGAAGAATTTTAAAAGTATCTTCTGCGGAAGGAGCGTTGACCTTGACTTCGTTGAAACGACGAGCAAGAGCAGCATTCTTCAAGATGGTGTTACGGTATTCGTCTTGAGTTGTCGCTCCAATAACTGTCAACTCACCACGAGAGAGAGCTGGCTTGAGAATATCCGCAAGCCCTTTAGATCCACTGTCTCCACCAGTGCTACCAGCACCGAGGATTTGATGAATTTCATCAAAGAAGAGAATAATATTTCCTGCTTCTTTCACTTCATTGACTAGGTTTTGGACATTTTCTTCAAAGCTACCACGGTATTGAGTACCAGCCTCAAGACCTGAGATATCAATGGAAATAATTTCCTTATTCTTGATAGCGGCTGGGACATCTCCGTTCACAATCGCTTGTGCTAGACCTTCGACAACCGCTGTCTTACCAACACCTGCATCTCCGACTAGAACAGGATTGTTCTTGGTACGGCGTGAAAGAATTTCAGATGTTTCTTGAATTTCCTTGTTTCGTCCGATAACAGGATCCAACTTGCCCTCGCGAGCTTCCGCTGTCAAGTTTCGACCGAGTTGAGCAAGGACACCGTCTTGTTTCATACCTGAAGCCTGTTGTTGCATTTGCCCATCAACTTCTGCATTTCCTGGAAATTGGCCAGTTGCACGATAATGAGCAAATTCCTCAGGTGTCACTTCACGTCCATTAATCAAGTAACGGCGATTTTCAGAACTATATCCTCGCATACCACCCATCAATTGGTTAAATAAATCATCCATGTTGTTAAAATTATTAAAGTTGTTATTCATATTCTTTACCTCTTTTTGTTTACTTAGTTATGATTACTGATATTGACTATCTTTGACCTTTATTTTAAAAAATTTAGACTAGCTTAATGGCTACTCTAGGTACTATTTCTGGTTTTTCTTTTTCAAGCAGGAGTAGACTATCTTTACTTCTGAAGATTTCTAGATTAAACATAGATACACCTCTTTCTATTTTACTTTAAATGATACTCTTCGAAAATCTCTTCAAACCACGTCAGTTCTATCTGCAACCTCAAAACAGTGTTTTGACCAACCTGCGGCTAACTTCCTAGTTTGCTCTTTGATTTTCATTAAGTATAAGTGTTCGAGTAAGGCTTTCATTTACCTTACGTTCATAATATACTACATTAGTCAGAAAAGGTCAAGGGTTTTGACTTTAATTGACCAATATTTTTTTGAAGCAAAAACACCCTGAAACATCAGGGTGCCATTCTTACATCAAATATAAAATTGCTAACGTCAAGAGACTTGCTAGAAGTCCCACTCCCCAAAAGAAGAAGTCAACCTTCCACTCGCTCCAAGGATTTCCTTTACCAGACAATCCTCCAAGCTCAAAATGGTGATGCACAGGCGTCATACGGAAAATACGTTTGCCACCAGTCATTTTGAAGTAACTGACTTGCATCATGACTGAAGTTGTTTCAAAGACATAAACAATTCCGATAATCAAGAGAGTCCATTCTTGGTGGAGAGCCATAGAGATAGCTGCCAGCATTCCACCTAGAGCCAAACTTCCCACATCCCCCATAAAGACCTTAGCAGGCTTGTGGTTAAAGACGAAGAAACCAAGTAAACCACCAATCATGGCAAGAATCACTAGAAGGATATCCATCTGACCTTGCACATAGGCAATAACTCCATAGGCAGACAAACTAATCACAACGGAAATACTAGCTAAACCGTCAATACCGTCTGTCAAGTTGACTGCATTTGAAAAACCGACTAGCCAGAAAAGGGCAAAGACAATATAGAAAATCCCTAGATGCACTTGGTAACCAAAGACAGAGAGCATATCGCCCCCACGCTCATAAAAAAGGTAGAAAATGACACCACCTAGCAGCTGAAGAGCCAATTTCTGCTTGGGATTTAGCCCCTCATTGATTTTGCGAAAAACCTTGAGAAAGTCGTCCAAAAATCCGATTAAACCATAAAGAACCAAGATAAATAGAATCATACCGACATTATTGCTGAGTTGATTACTAAATAGGGTGAAAAAGAAAGCAACTAAAACAGAAGCAATTAAGAAAACCAAACCTCCCATGGTAGGAGTCCCAGCTTTTGCCTGGTGCTGTTTGACATCCTCATGCATCTGCTGGCCTGTAATTTGCGCCTTTCTATAAAATTGGATAAAGGCCGGAATTCCTACTAAAGTTAGTAAAAATGTCACAATTCCAGCACTGATGGAAATAAACATATTAGTCTCCTAAAGTTAATTTAATTTTTTTAATGTTTTTGATAGCTGTATTAGTCCGAACATCTTGCTTCTGAACGACGGAACCTGAACCTTCAAATTCCAGCTCAATATCCAACCATTTAGCAAAGGCCTCAGCAGTCTCTTTTTTCCAGCCATACATGTCTGGAATTTCTTCTACCTTATCCGATAAAAGGAGAACTTGTTGGTTTGGTGCAAGATTGGTCCCTTCTTCTACAGATGATTCTTTAATCTTTGTTCCAGTACCTACAACGATTGGTTGCACAATATTTCGGCGTAAGGCTTCTGCCAAATCACCAGGTGAAATATCCTTGATGCTAGGCATTGCATAAGAAGACTCTGTCGTCACTTGATCTAAATTCTTAGCAGGAGATTGAAGATTGAGAGATTCTTTCATAGCTGAAGCTCTTTCAAGAATTGGGTTGGCAAATTCTCCCAATTGGATACCTGAATAATGTTCAGGCTGTTGAACCGTTACATACAAGATAAAATCAGGATTTTCAGCAGGGTTCATAGCCACAACCGAGAAAATGTAGTTGGTAGAACCAACCAAGTAGCCTCCATTTTTCTCGTCAGCGATTTGGGCTGTACCAGACTTGAGGGCTACATTTTGACCTGGAACATTGACAGTTGCTTTTCCTGTACTATGATTGTACATAGTTCCATATCTAGGATCCGTTCCTACCAAGACCATGTGAGTACGAGTTTGGCTAGCTGCATCTTTCGAAACGGGATTTCCTACGATTTCTTTTTGAGATTTACGAACGGTTTGATCATTTGGATCATACAAGGCCGTAATAAATTTCGGCTCTAACATAACACCATCATTGGCAATGGCTGTAAAAGCACGTAGCATCTGGGTCTGCGTTACAGAAATCCCCTGACCAAATGCACTCATGGCAATATTGACAATATTATCAGCTGGAAGTTGACCAGCGTATTCATCTGTCAAGCCAAAGCGAGTTGGGACCCCAAATTTAAAGCGGTTTAGATAATCCAACCAAGTAGTATCTCCCATTTTTTGTTCAAGTAGACTCATTCCAACATTACTGGAGTGAGCGAAACCTTGTAAGAAAGTCATCATCCCACCAGTAGTCAAACCATCATTAACATCCCAATCTCGAATCGTCACATCCGCTATTTTTAATTCACTGCTATTGAAGTATTCTCCACTTGGGAAGGTATTATTATCAATAGAAGAAGCTAACGTCATAACCTTCATGGCTGATCCTGGTTCATAGTTACTTTGATAAAGAATATCACGCCAAACAAAGTCCTCAGTGATTCCTTCTTTAGTATCGGCATCAAAGGTTGGTCGTTGGGTGGTAGCGAGGATTTCACCGGTCTTTGCACTGACCAAGGTCGCGGTCATGTACTTACCTTTTACTTTTTCTAGAAAGGCATCCATCTGAGTTTCCATGAAAGATTGTAGCGGACTAGACAATGTTGTATAAACATCCTTACCATTCACAGTCTTCTGTGATATCTGTTCCGTACCTGGGACGATATTTCCTAAACGATCTTTTTCATAGGTAATAATCCCATCTGTCCCTGCAAGAATCGTATTCAAGGAACTCTCTAAACCAGAAGTTCCTAACAAACTCTTGCTACCATCCTCATTTTCATGAAGTTGGGCTAAACCAATAAAACTAGAAGCAAATTGTCCATTTGGATAGCTTCTGTTAGGGCTAGTTGTAAAGTCAATTCCTTCGACACTAGCCTCTTTTAATTCTTTTTTAATCGCCATCATATTGGCATAGGTAATCCCATTTCCTTTTGCACCAAAAGAAACTTGGGTCAGATTTGGTTGAGCCAGCTGCTCTTTTACATAAGCTTCATCCATATCCAAATATTTATGGAAAACTTCTGCCACCTTATTAAACTGAGAATCCTCTACATAAAGAATTTTCCCCGTTGCCGACGTGTATTTTTTATTAATAACAGCATATACGTTATAGGATGTTGCATCTTCAGCGATGGGTACTCCATTACGATCATAGATGGTTCCACGCTTAGCAGGAACTGTACGAGTTGTTTGGTGAACTTTCTTAGCTTCTTTTACTAGGTCCGCTCCAAACTTACTACCACTCCCGATAATAACAGCAAAATTGACCAAAAAGATAGCGAAAAGTACGACAGCTAACAAACTGATGTACTTGCCGACTATTCTACGGTTTTCTGCTGGAGATTTACGATTTTTTACCGCAAATCGGGTTATTTTTTCTGTCCATTTCATATCTTACTCCGCTGTTCGGATGTTTTCATTATTCAATTTCAAATCTTTTTTATCTGCAATTTCTTTCAAGCGCTCTGAACGAATCAATTCATTCACTTCCTGCTTGGCATCGTCCAGCTCTGTCTTCTTCTCCTCTATCTGCGCATTGATTTTTGTCAAATCACTTTGCACTTGCAAGAGTCGTGTCTGCATAAAGATAATGCTCACTGCTAAAACAAGAGCCGTAAAAGCGATGGAAAGATAAAAAGCCTTCTCCACACGTGAGAATTTTTTTATACGATTCTGCAAGAATTGACTGGTTGTTTCTTTTTTATCTACCATTTTTTCCTCTTACTTGTGAATTTTTCTGGCCACGCGCAACTTGGCTGAGTGCGAGCGGTTATTGGCTTCTAATTCTTCTGTACTTGGCAAGATTGGCTTACGGGACACCAATTCCATCTTGGGCTTGAGATCATCTGGGATGAAAGGCAAACCTTTGGGAACTTCCACTGTTGAAGCTTCCTTAAACAACTGCTTGGTCAAGCGGTCTTCTAGTGAATGAAAGGTAATCACTGAAATTCTACCATCCAGAGCCAACATATCCATAGCCTGCTGGATGGACTCATCTGCCGCTCCCAGTTCATCATTAACTTCAATTCGAATAGCCTGGAAGATCTGCTTGGCAGGATGGCCCTTCTTCTTGAGCTCCTTAGCAGGTTTAGCCGACTTGATGATCTCTGCCAACTCAGTCGTTGTCTCGATTGGCTTGACTTCACGTGCTTGTTCAATCTTACGCGCAATCTGTTTAGAGAATTTGTCCTCGCCATATTTGAAGAAAATACGAACCAAATCATGATAGTCATAGTGGTTCACCACCTCATAGGCTGTCAGACTAGCATCCTGATTCATGCGCATGTCTAGTGGCGCATCCTTTTTATAAGAAAAACCACGCTCACGCTGATCTAGTTGAGGACTAGACACTCCCAAGTCATAACAAATTCCATCAATTTCCTGAACATCAGCTTCGCGCAAACGTGCCTGTAAATGACGGAAGTTGTCCTTGATAAAGGTCACCATTCCCTTTTCGATGTAAGGTGCCAAACGTTCTTGCGCATTGTCAATGGCATTCTGGTCCTGGTCAAAGGCATAGAGATGGCCTTTTTCACTTAATTTACTTAATAAATATTCGCTATGGCCTGCTCCACCCAAGGTCGCATCAACGTAGATACCGTCAGGCTTTACGTCGAGCATATCAATCGTCTCGTGGAGTAAGACCGTTACATGATGAAATTCTTTTGTCATATCTTATCTATTTTACCATAAATCCGACCAGCTTGCACTAGTCAGACAAATAGGCCAAAAACAAGTAAGATTTCTTTAAGAAATATGTCAAATATGCTTGACATTCGCTCTATAGAAGAATATAATGTAGTCAAATATATACGACACAAATCAGAAAGGAGAACAGATGAATCGTGTGAAAGAATTTCGCAAGGAACTGGGCATTTCCCAGCTCGAGCTCGCCAAGGATATAGGTGTCTCGAGACAAACCATCAACATGATTGAGAACGACAAGTACAATCCAACTCTGGAACTCTGTCTCAATCTCGCCCGTAGCCTCCAAACTGACCTCAACAGTCTCTTTTGGGAGGATGATTTTTAAAAAGGAGCAAACTCATGAAAAAAGAAACATTCACTGAAAAACTGATCAAACGCACATACGGTATTTCTGATCCACTTGACGAATATAAAAGACGTGAGGCAGACCGTATAGGTAACCAAGTCTTTATCTTCCTATTTTATCTAATGATTTTCGGTAATCTTATTCCACTCCTTCTGGCCTATAAATATCCTCAACTAGTAGCTCTAGTCTATCCTCCTCTGATTTTAGTGATTGCCCTCATCGCTGCTGGCTATGTCACCTATCAAATGCAAAAAACAGGGATTACAACTATTGAACCAGATAGGTTAAGCGAGAAAGAAAGTAAGCAACTACACTACCCTGGTCTGAAAGCAGGTTTGTTCTTTGGCCTATGGATGTTTTTTATAACTCCTCTTCTACATATACTCATAGGTGAAGGTCAGGACTATTTTCAGTCTCTTCTCACTATAAGAAATGGTGTATCAAGCATTCTCGGTTCTATCTTCTTCGGGGCAAGCATACAGTTCCTCATCTCCCGTCGCATTGCAAAAGCCAAGGAAGATCAGGATGATTAGGAGGAAACTCATGAAAAAAGAAAAGAAACAGTTACGTTATCCTGGTCTGAAAGCAGGTTCGATTTATGGAACAGTGATATTTTTTATAATTCCACTCATTGATACCCTAACAAGTGAAAATCCAAATTTTATCACTTCTCTTCTAAATACAAAACATATTTTTAAAACTATACTGGGAGCTTTCTTTTTCGGAGTGATGATGCATATTGTCGACTCACTTCGTATTGCAAGAGCTAAAAAAGACCAGGATTAGGAGGTACCTATGAAATCATTACTAACTTTACTGACCTATCATATTTTGTTCAGTTCTCTGCTCATCTTCATCATCGTTTCAGGGAACTTAATCAGAGAGATATTCCTCGTGCTAGTCTTTGTTCCAGCCCTTAACAAAGGACTGACTTATCTAAAGATTGACTCCCAAAAAACACGCATACTCAACTTAGCACTATGCTTTATGATTCTATCTTTACCACAACTGATGCTCATCTCAAGCGGTTGGAAATATTATTTACTGTTCACTATCGCTATCCTTTCTTCTATCACTTATCTTTATTATCTCTATCAATTCGTAAAAGAAAGTCAGTAAAACTGCTCATTTAGGAGGTTACTAGTATGAAAAAAGAAGACTTAACCACTCGCCTACTTCGAAATCTCTTTCACATCCAAGGCCCTTTTGATGAATGCCGACAAGAGATTATCTACAAGGCTTGTGCCCGTTCTATGGTTCAAATCGTTTATTCTTCCTTCTTTCTCTTCTTGTTTTATCTATTATTTGGACGCTTCATAGAAGCCGTTCGCTATGCCATGCCCTACGTATACTCTGGACTCATTTTTTTCATTACCTTAAAAACTCAAAGAGCCGTCAAAGAACTCCACTTGGAAAAAGATGACAAGTCAGAAATCATCCTCAAAACCTACAGCAAAGCTCAAATCAAATTTCGAAGTTGGGTTGTGTTTATCGGTCTTCAGATTGGCCTCTTTACCTTACTCATCTTTCATAAGGTCTTCGTTCAGCAGATGTCCTTTTCAGATTTTGGGAAGTTGCTCATGCAATTCGATAAAAGTGTCCCTTTCCTGATGTATGGCCTGATTATCGGTAGCATTTTTGGAACCCTGACCTACGGATTTCTATCACTACAGGAGGAGAAAACTCCTAAAAATACCAAACAGAAGGAGAAAAGCAAGCAATGACTTCACTATACGATTTTTCAGTCTTGAACCAAGACAATCAAGAAACTCCACTAGATGCCTATCGTGGTAAGGTACTCTTGGTTGTCAACACTGCTACTGGATGCGGTTTAACGCCCCAGTACCAAGGACTTCAAGAACTCTATGATCGCTATCAAGAACAAGGTTTTGAAATTTTAGACTTCCCTTGCAATCAGTTTATGGGACAAGCACCAGGCAGCGCAGAAGAAATCAACAACTTCTGTAGCCTAAACTATCAAACCACTTTCCCACGTTTTGCCAAGATTAAGGTAAACGGTAAAGAAGCAGATCCCCTCTATGTCTGGTTGAAAGACCAGAAATCTGGCCCACTAGGAAAACGAATTGAATGGAATTTCGCTAAATTTCTTATCGGTCGAGACGGGCAGGTATTTGAACGCTTCTCTTCCAAAACAGACCCACAACAAATTGAAGAGGCCATACGAAAATTACTCTGATTTTTTGAATACATCCTTTCATTTAGTTTAATTTTTGAAAGGATGTATTTTTTCTTTAAAAAGCAAATGAATTTCTTTAAGTTAGATTGATTTTCTTACATTTCTCTATTGCATTTCTTGAAATAATTTAGTATATTTGTTATATTAAGGATTTTGGGTCATTTTAAAGATTAAGATGGCAATTTAAATTTTTTTATCTTAAGATGAAAGCGCTTAAATAGGAGGAAGGTTATACTCAAACTATTGAACAAATCAACTATCATTAAAGAAAATCGTTTCCAAGTCATACTTGGGCTCAGACAGTAGCTGACTGTCTTTATTCAAACTAGGAGTACATTATGAATCGATACCTTTTTGAAAAAGGGCAAACTTTTAGCATCAGAAAATTAACCGTTGGTGTTGCTTCGGTTATGGTTGGGCTCGCTTTTTTTGCATCTGGAACAGCACTAGCGGACGAAGCAAAATTTGAAGCTACAAGTTCTCAACCAAACGTAGAAAAATTGGCCGGGGCTGAAAAAACCAAACCAGAAATCAAAAATGAAAGTCCTGTAATCTCTACACCTCAAAAGTCAGAGCAAGCAGAGAAAACTGTTAAACCAGCAGAAGAAAAATCTGTAGCAGATACTAAAACTGCTGACCTGCTTCCTGAAGAAATCCACGATCAAGCTTATCCTAATACGCCCGTGAAAAACATAGATACTTCAGCAATTGTAGACAAGAAGGATAGCCCAAAAGTTGAGACAGAAAGCATTCTAAAAAACAAGGAAGAACTTCCAAAAGAAGCTGAAAATGCTAATCGTGCAATCATCAACGGTGGTCTAGATTTGAAGCACGTACCTTATGAAGGACAACCTGCTACTGCTGCTAGTATGATTTACACTATTTACAATGGTGGTTCCCAACGCTATATCGTGCCTGGTTCTGGTATTTTTGTGGCACCAAATGTCATCTTGACTGTCGCTCACAACTTTTTAG
Source organism: Streptococcus mitis (assembly GCF_003944325.1). Taxonomy (GTDB): domain Bacteria; phylum Bacillota; class Bacilli; order Lactobacillales; family Streptococcaceae; genus Streptococcus; species Streptococcus mitis_CW. The sequence continues at coordinate 27,041 of NZ_RJPX01000015.1, forward strand.
AATCAAACCGTGATACAAAAGAAGGACATATTCGAGGTGGAGATTCTGCTAAGTTTTACTATAACCTCGGTTCTAATTCTGCAGTTCGTAATTCTCAACCTGTAACGGGTAATACTACTCTTTTTAAAGAAGAAGATATTCATTTTTGGAACAAGAAAGAATTTGGAAAAGGATATCAAAATGACTTGGCTGCTGTTGTAGCACCTGTTCCTCTTCAAATCGCTAGTCCAAATAAAGCTGCTACCTTTGTTCCCTTGGCAGAAAATAAAACCTATCAACCAGGAGATCCTGTTAGCACGATTGGATATCCGAACGATTCAAGCTCACCAGAGCTCAAAAAACCAATTGTTGCTGGTCAACTTTACAAGGTAGATGGTGTTGTGAAGTCTGTTGATAAGTATGATGATAAAGGCTCAAAAGGCATCACCTATCATATGACTTCTATTTCAGGCCTTTCAGGTGCTGGCATTATCAACGGCGATGGTAAAGTAGTCGGTGTTCACCAACACGGCACAATCGAAAACGGCATCCCTGACAAAGACCGTTTCGGTGGTGGAATCGTTCTCTCCCCTGAGCAAGTCAAATGGGTAAAAGATATTATCGCTAAATATGGTGTCAAAGGTTGGTACCAAGGTGATAATGGGAAACGATATTACTTTACTCCTGAAGGAGAAATGTTCAGAAATAAAACTGCTGTTATTGGTGAAAATCAATATTCTTTCGATGAAAACGGTGTTGCAACACTCATTAAAGGAATCGATTACGGACGTGTAGTGGTTCAACACGTAGACGAAACTGGCAATCCAATCAAAACTGATGATACTTTTGTTGAAAAGACCGAAGTTGGAACAGCTTTTGATTATGACTTCAAAAAAGAAATCGCTAAGACCGACTTCTATACAAAAAATCAAGAGAAATACCAGATTGTCTCTATTGATGGCGTCGAAATCAACAAGCAACTCAAAGATGAGTGGACTTACAAGGTCGTCAGCAAAACAGCTCCAGGAACACGGGTCATCAAGGTGGTTTATAAAGTGAATAAAGGTTCATTTGCCATTCATTATCGCTTGAAAGGTTCAGGGCAAGAATTAGCAGATGTGGCTACTGATAATAACGATGGAAAAGAATACGAGGTTTCTTTTGTAAACACTTTTGAAGCAAAAGAAATCGCAGGCTACCGCGCAATCACTCCACGCTTAGAAGCCAGCATCCAGCACAAGGGTGTGAATGATATCGTCTTTGAATACGAAAAAATCTCTGATAGCTCTAATCCGACTTCAAATGTTTTACCTGTTGCTCATCCAGAAGATAAGGAAACAGAAATCGGAAATCACGGTCCGCTTCCAAGCAAGGCTCAACTTGATTATCACAAAGAAGAATTAGCCGCCTTCATCCACTATGGTATGAATACTTATACCAATTCTGAGTGGGGACACGGAAATGAAGATCCTAAAAACTTCAATCCAACTAACTTAGATACAGACCAATGGATTCGTACTCTAAAGGAAACTGGCTTTAAACGCACTATTATGGTTGTCAAACACCACGACGGTTTCGTTATTTACCCATCTAAATATACAAATCATACCGTAGCTGCAAGCCCATGGAAAGATGGAAAAGGGGACCTTCTAGAAGAAATCTCTAAATCGGCTACTAAATACGATATGAACATGGGTGTTTACCTATCGCCATGGGATGTTAATAGCCCTAAATATAAGGTAGCTACTCAAAAAGAATATAACGAATACTACCTCAACCAGCTGAAAGAAATCCTTGGTAATCCAAAATACGGTAATAAGGGTAAATTTATCGAAGTTTGGATGGATGGAGCACGCGGTAACGGTGCCCAAAAAGTAACCTACACTTTTGATGAGTGGTTCAAATACATCAAGGAAGCTGAAGGAGATATCGCTATCTTCTCTGCCGAACCAACAAGTGTCCGTTGGATTGGAAACGAGCGTGGTATCGCTGGAGACCCTGTATGGCATAAGGTCAAGAAAGCAAATATCACCGAAAACGTTAAGAACGAATACCTTAACCACGGTGACCCTGACGGAGATATGTACTCTGTAGGGGAAGCAGATGTTTCTATCCGTTCTGGCTGGTTCTACCACGATAACCAGCAGCCAAAATCCCTCAAAGAATTGATGGATATCTACTTCAAGTCTGTTGGTCGTGGAACGCCACTTCTTCTCAACATTCCACCAAACAAAGAAGGTAAATTCGCAGATGCTGACGTGGCTCGCTTGAAAGAGTTCAAGGCAACCCTTGATCAAATGTATGCGACTGACTTTGCCAAAGGAGCAACTGTAACAGCAAGTTCGACTCGTCAGAACCATCTCTACAAAGAAAGCCACCTTACAGACGGTAAAGATGATACTAGCTGGGCACTTTCAAATGATGCTACAACTGGTAGTTTCACAGTTGATTTAGGACAAAAGAGACGCTTTGACGTTGTAGAACTCAAGGAAGATATTGCCAAAGGGCAACGTATTTCTGGATTCAAAATTGAAGTAGAGACCAACGGACGCTGGGTTCCATATGGTGAAGGTTCAACCGTAGGCTATCGTCGTTTGATCCAGGGCCAACCTGTAGAAGCACAAAAAATCCGAGTTACGATTACTGGCTCACAAGCTACACCAATCCTAACTAACTTCTCAGTCTATAAAACCCCAAGCACTATCGAAAAGAATGATGGATATCCTCTTGGACTAGAATACCACTCAAATACAACGGCTGACAAGGAAGGTACAACTTGGTACAATGAATCAGAAGGTATTCGCGGCACTTCTATGTGGACCAACAAGAAAGATGCCAAAGTCACCTACCGTTTCACAGGAACCAAGGCTTACATCGTATCAACAGTAGATCCAAGCCATGGTGAAATGTCTGTATTCGTGGATAGTCAAAAAGTCGCAGATGTACAAACCAAGAACAGTAGCCGTAAACGTAGCCAAAAAGTTTACGAAACTGGTGATTTAGCACCTGGAGAACACACTATTACGCTCGTTAACAAGACAGGTGAACCAATCGCTACAGAAGGAATCTACACTCTAAACAATAACAGCAAGGGTATGTTTGAGCTTGAAGCAACATCTTACGATGTAGAAAAAGGAAAACCTGTTACTGTTACCATTAAACGTGTTGGTGGAAGCAAAGGAGCTGCTACCGTTCGCTTCATTACGGAACCTGGAACAGGTGTTCACGGTAAGGTTTACCAAGATACAACTCAAGATGTGACCTTTGCAGATGGTGAAACAGAGAAAACTGTTACCATTCCAACTATCGACTTCACCGAACAAGCTGACTCAATCTTTGACTTCAAAGCAAAACTCACTTCTGCGTCTGATGGTGCTCTACTCGGTTTTGCTACCGATGCAACTATTCGAGTAATGAAGGCTGATTTATTGAAGACAAATCAGACAAATTACGACGACCAAGCTAGCCAATTAGATTACAGTCCTGGATGGAGACACGAAACCAACTCTTCTGGCAAATACCAAAACACTGAATCATGGGTATCATTTGGACATCTGACAGAGGATCAGAAGAAAAAGACAACTGTGACTGCTTATTTCTATGGTACAGGCTTAGAAATCAAAGGATTTGTTGACCCAGGTCATGGTGTCTACAAAGTATTCCTTGATGGTAAGGAAGTCACCTATCAAGATGGAATGGGCAATGCATCCACTATTGATGGTAAGAAATACTTTAGCGGTCATGCTACCCAACGCCAAGGTGACCAGACTCTAGTCATCCTAAAAGGACTTGATGAAAACTTGCACGTAGTAACTCTCCAACTAGATCCTGAAAAGAATGATTTGACCAAAAAAATCGGTATGCAAGTGGATCAATTCATTACACAAGGCGAAGGAAGCGAACTATACAGCAAAGCAGAAATCCTTCAATCTATCTCTAAATGGAAGGAAGACTTGTCTAACTTTGATCCTGCTGGATTGAAAGATACTGCAACTGCACGCCAAGCATTTAAGTCTAATCTTGATAAACTCACTGCCCAATTAAGTTCTGATACTGTAAATGTACAAGATGTGATGGCAACAGTCACTGCTTTGCAAGATATTCTTAGCAAAGATGAAAATTACCAAAAACCTGGAGACGAAACAGACCCAGAACAACCAGTTGAACCGAAACAACCTGAACAGCCTGAAATCAATTATGATAAGGCTATGGCTAGCTTGACCGAAGCTATCGAGAAAAAAGTAACTGAACTCGGTACTAACAACGAGGCTAAGAAGAAATTAGTCGAAATTACTGATAAAGCAATCGCAGCTATCCAAGAAGCGAAGACTCAAGAAGACGTCAACAAAGCCCTCAACAACGCTCTTGAACAAATCAAGCAATTGCAACCTAGTCAACCAGAACAACCGGTTGGACCGAAACAACCTGAACAGCCTGAAATCAATTATGATAAGGCTATGGCTAGCTTAACTGAAGCTATCGAGAAAAAAGTGACTGAACTCGGTACTAACAACGAGGCTAAGAAGAAATTAGTCGAAATTACTGATAAAGCAATCGCAGCTATCCAAAATGCTAAGACTCAAGAAGACGTCAACAAAGCCCTCAATAAGGGTCTTGAACAAATCAAGCAATTGCAACCTAGTCAACCAGAACAACCAGTTGATCCGGAACAGCCGGAAATCAACTACGATAAGGCTATGGCTAGCTTGACTGAAGCTATCGAGAAAAAAGTGGCTGAACTTGGTACTAACAACAATGCTAAGAAGAAATTAGTTGAAATTACTGATAAAGCAATCGCAGCTATCCAAGAAGCGAAGACTCAAGAAGACGTCAACAAAGCCCTCAATAACGCTCTTGAACAAATCAAGCAATTGCAACCTAGCCAGCCAGAACAACCAGTTGATCCGAAACAACCTGAAAAACCAATTACTTCTTCAAGTCCTGAAGAAGGGGTTAAAGAGCTTGTCTTCCAACTCCCAAGTTTGGATATTGTTAAGAAGGCAGTACCATTCAAGACTATCCGTCGCGAAAATCCACAATTAGACAAAGGAAAAGAACAAGTTCTAGCAGAAGGGAAAGATGGTGCTATAATCGAGTATCTCGAAGTAGATGGCAGCAATCGTAAGGTAGTTCAAACTGAATCAACTCCAGCTCTAGACCGAGTGATTGAAGTTGGAACTAAACAAAGTTCTGTAGGAACAGATACTCCACCAGTTGCGACTCTTCCTGAGTACCTTCTACCAAAACAGCCTGAAAAACCAATTACTTCTTCAAGTCCTGAAGAAGGGGTTAAAGAGCTTATCTTCCAACTCCCAAGTTTGGGTATTGTTAAGAAGACAGTACCATTCAAGACTATCCGTCACGAAAATCCAAACTTAGATAAAGGTAAAGAACAAGTTCTAGCAGAAGGGAAAGACGGTTTGTTAGTTGAGTACATCGAAGTAGATGGTAGTAATCGTAAGGTGGTCCAAACTGAATTAACTCCAGCTCTAGATCGAGTAATTGAGGTTGGAACTAAACAAAGTTCTGTAGGAACAGAGACACCACCAGTTGTAACTCTTCCTGAGTATGTTCTACCTAGAGAAACTGAAAAACCAGCTCCTGCAGTCGTAACCGAAGATTCACCAAGAAAAGATGAAAAAGCACCTATTGCTACTACAGTTAAACAAGAAAAGGAAAAACAACTCCCAGAAACTGGAGAGCAAGAAGCAAATGCCTTCTTATTCTTAGCTGCTATTACTTCAGTATTATCTCTACTCATCTTCCAAAAGAATTTCAAAGACTAATTAATACTCAATGAAAATCAAAGAGCAAACTAGGAAGCTAGCTGCAGGCTGTACTTGAGTACGGTAAAGCGACGCTGACGTGGTTTGAATTTGATTTTCGAAGAGTATTATAACAAAGTACGTTTGATGTACCAAGATGAAGCTGGTTTCGGAAGAATTAGTAAGATGATCTTGTTGGGCTCCTCAAGGAATTCGACCTAGCATTCCTAGTCATTATATGCGAGAATATCGCTATTGTTATGGGGTAGTAGATGCTCAGACAGGAGATTCCTTCTTCCTTATTGCTGTAGGATGTAATACTGAGTGGACGAATGAATTTTTACGACAGGTTTCACAAGCTTATCCAGATGACTATATTTTACTTGTAATGGATAATGCTATATGGCATAAATCAAGTACTTTAGAGATTCCAAGTAATATTGACTTGGCTTTTATCCCACCTTATACACCAGAAATGAACCCTATTGAACAAGTCTGGAAAGAAATTCGAAAACGAGGTTTTAAAAATAAGGCTTTCCCAACATTGGAAGCCGTCATTGATAAGCTTCAAGAAGTTATTCAAGGATTGGAAAAAAATGTTTTAAAGTCCACTGTCAGCAGACAATGGACAAGGTTGCTTTTTGAATATAATTGAGTATAAAAAGCTAGAGTTCCGCAATTGGGAATCTCTAGCTTTTTTGTGGCTGAGAACTATTTTGTCACAGACTCCTCTACAAAATATTTTCGTAAGTATCGCGGACTTCTTGAGGCCAAACACTTGTTTGCACTTCTCCGATATGTTTCTTGCGAAGTAAGAACATAGCCATCCGAGATTGCCCAATTCCTCCACCAATTGTCAATGGGAATAAGCCATTCAACAATGCCTTGTGCCATTCCAATTCCAAGCGGTCTTCATCACCTGTGATGACAACCTGGCGACGAAGAGTTTCTTCATCTACACGGATTCCCATAGAAGACAACTCAAAGGCTCCACCTAAAGACTCATTCCAGACAAGAATATCACCATTAAGACCCTTGTAGCCATTTTCAGACTCGCTTGTCCAGTCATCATAGTCTGGTGCACGTCCATCGTGCGGTTTACCGTCTGGCAACTCGCCACCAATACCAATCAAGAAGACAGCTCCGAATTCTTTACAGATAGCATTTTCACGCTCTTTCGGTGTCAAGTCTGGGTAGCGTTCTACCAACTCTTCTGTGTGGATGAAAGTGATTTGTTTTGGCAAGATAGACTCAATGTCATAACGAGCTTCAACAGCTAGTTCTGTCAAACGAATGGCCTTATAAATCTTCTCAACTGTTTCTTTTAGGTAGGCAATATTACGTTGACCATTTGGAATGACCTTTTCCCAGTCCCACTGATCCACAAAGACAGAGTGGGTTGCATCCAGCGAGTCTTCGTCTGGACGAAGGGCTTTCATGTGGACGAAAAGACCTTCACCCTCGCCGAAACCAAAACGAGCTAGGGTATGGCGTTTCCATTTAGCAAGCGAATGAACCACTTCATAGGTTTCATCAGGAATCTGCAAAACCTTGACGGATACTGGATTTTCCACACCAGACAGGTTATCCTGCATCCCGTCACCGACCTTGCTCAAGATAGGACCTTGAACTTCGACGACTTCTAGCTTATCTTTCAAATACTGGGTAAAAGTGTTTTTGACAAAAGAAATTTCTTCTTGTTGATGGATAAAACTTTTCTTCATAGGCTACTCCTCAAAAATTTAATTAAAAGCATTATACACCTATTTCCCAAAAAAGAAAAGAGAAAATTAAAAAAAAAATCAGTGTCACTCAAAACACTGATTTCATAGACCTTTTAATCATTGCGACCAAAGATACGTAAAATACTTAGGAAAAGATTGATAAAATCAAGATAGATACTGAGAGCCATTGACACAACCCAACCTGTCGCTACTCGACCTTGCGATTGTTCATAGGCAAGACGAATTCTTTGATTGTCCCAAGCAATCAGCCCAGAGAAGACCAAAACCATGGCTACGCTGATCATATAATCAAAGAAACCGCTAGCCAAGAAAATATTGACTACCATGGCAATCAGCAAACCAATAAGAGCCGCCATCATCGCTCGACCAATCCCACTCAAGTCTTTCTTGGTGAAGATACCAACTGCCGCCATGACAAAGAAGAGAAGGGCGCTCGATACAAAGGCAGATAAAACTGTACCCGGAGTATAGAAAGCCACCACAAAACTGAGGGTAAAACCGTTTAATACTGAGTAAAGTAAAAATACTGGAAGAGCAGCTGGACTATTTCTTGAAGCCATACTACTGGCAACGAAAACCAAGGCCAACTCTGCAAAGGTTGCAATGGTCAACCAGAGACGCCCCTGCATCAAAAAGTAAACCAACTGAGACTGAAAGACCGTCAACATAAGACCTGATACCAAAGCGGATAGTCCGATTCCCAGACCAACAAAGGCATAAACCTTAGCGTAAAATTGATTGAGACCTGCGCGGTCGTGAATAATAGTGTGATTCATCTTTTCTCCTTTTCTATGAACATCTTTCCTTGATTATAACCAAGAAAGTTAAAATTAGCTTAAATGGAAAATCAAAATACCTGCCGCAACTGCAACATTGAGACTCTCTGCCTGACCCTTCATGCTAATATGGACCAACTGGTCTGCACTTTCAGCCATGAGGGGACTAATTCCTTGGCCCTCATTTCCCATGACTAGTACAAAATTTTCTATAGGAGGCAGTTCTCTGTAATCAACAGAATCTTTAGATAGGGTTGTTGCCAGCATTGGGATAGCTGCCTCTTTTGCTTCCTTAAGAAGCACTTGACTAGTCATCCTGTAAATAGGCAGATGAAAATGACTGCCTTGCATGGAACGGAGGGTCTTGAGACTGTAGATATCTGCCGACTTATCTGAAACAATCACTCCTGTAAAGCCTGCTGCATCTGCCGTCCGAATGATGGTTCCCACATTCCCAGGATCTTGCACATCTTCCAAAAACAAGAACTTGCCCTGACTAAAGTCAGCTTGCCCTACTTCTTCTTTTTGAACCACGGCAACAATTCCCTGTGGAGTTTGAGAATCTGCCAAATCTAGCAAAATATCCTCTGACACCCAGATAGTTTGCGAAAAAGCAGCTAACTGATCTCGGTAATTTTCTAAGGCAAAGATTTTCTCAATCGTCACTCCAGCTTGAACAGCTTCTTCAAACAAGTGCCAGCCTTCAATCAAATAAGCAGACTTGCGGTATTTTTTTTGGTGTAATTTCTTGGCATTTTTTACCACAGAATTGGCTTTTGAGGTTATAATAGTCATAGAAATATTATAACACAATCAAAGGGGGTTGGTATGCAAAAGGTTAGAATGATTGCCCAAGGTAGGGTGCAAGGAGTTGGCTTTCGTTGGGGTGTTTATAGCCTGGCACTTGAAATCGGTGGTATTACTGGACGAGTTTGGAACAATGACGACGGTACAGTGGAAATCTTAGCCCAAGCAGACTCATCTGCTACCATGGCGAAATTTATCCAAGAAATCCGAAAAGGACCCGCACCTTTTTCAAAAGTCAACTACTTAGATATCCAACTGAGCAACTTCCCTCCCTACCCTGACTTTAAAATCGCAAATTAGGTCTCTAGAACTATTGTATATTTTGTAAAAAAACAGTAGAATAGAAAGGTATAATTTTTAAAGAAGGAATAAAAACAGTGAAATCTATTAAACGTTTTGCACTCTCGACTATGGGAGTGGCTATGTTGCTTGTCTTGACTGGCTGTGTTAGCGTCGATAAAGCAACAGGAGAGCCAACAGGATTTATTTGGAATACTTTCGGAGCGCCTATGGCTGAAGCTATCAAGTACTTCGCTACTGATCAAGGTCTAGGCTTTGGTATGGCTATCATTATCGTAACCATTATCGTGCGCTTGATTATCTTGCCACTTGGTATCTACCAATCATGGAAGGCAACGCTTCACTCTGAAAAGATGAACGCCCTCAAGCACGTCCTTGAACCACACCAAACACGTCTCAAGGAAGCGACTACTCAAGAAGAAAAACTCGAAGCCCAACAAGCTCTCTTTGCCGCTCAAAAAGAACACGGCATCAGCATGTTTGGTGGTGTAGGATGCTTCCCTATCCTCCTTCAAATGCCTTTCTTCTCTGCAATTTACTTTGCTGCCCAACATACTGAAGGGGTTGCTCAAGCAAGCTACCTAGGCATTCCTCTAGGTTCTCCAAGTATGATGTTGGTTGCCTGCGCAGGTGTCCTTTACTATCTTCAATCGCTCCTTTCACTTCACGGAGTAGAAGACGAAACGCAAAGAGAACAAATCAAGAAAATGGCTTACGTGAGCCCAATCACGATTGTCGTCTTCTCCCTCATTTCACCAGCCAGTGTCACACTTTACTGGGTTGTCGGTGGTTTCATGATGATTCTCCAACAGTTTATCGTCAACTATATCGTTCGTCCAAAACTTCGCAAAAAAGTCCGTGAAGAACTGGCAAAGACCCCACTAAAAGCAAGTTCTTTCTCAACAACAAACGGACGAAAAGACGTTACCCCTGAACAACCAACTGCTATTACAAGCAAGAAAAAACACAAAAATCGCAACGCTGGAAAACAACGTTCGAGATAAAGCTACGTAGATTGGCTCTTTGTCAACTGTAGTGGGTTGAAGAAAAGCTAAGCTCGAGAAAGGACAAATTTCGTCCTTTCTTTTTTGATATTCAGAGCAATAAAAATCCGTTTTTTGAAGTTTTCAAAGTTTCGAAATCCAAATGCATTTCGCTTAATAAGTTTGATTAGATTATTGGTGGCTTCCAATTTAGCATTGGAATAGGGTAACTGAAGGGCATTGATGATTTTCTCTTTGTCCTTTAGAAAGATTTTAAAGATAGTCTGAAAAAGAGGATGAACCTGCTTTAGATTGTCCTCAATGAGTCCGAAAAATTTGTCAGGCTTTTTATTCTGAAAGTGAAACATCAAGAGTTGATAGAGATTATAGTGGTATTTCAAGTCTTCTGAATAGCTCAAAAGTTTATCTAGAATCTCTTTATTGGTCAAGTGCATGCGAAAAGTAGGGCGATAAAAACGTTTATCGCTGAGCTTCCGACTATCTTGTTGAATGAGTTTCCAGTAGCGCTTGATAGCCTTGTATTCATGGGATTTTCGTTCAAACTGATTCATGATTTGGACACGAACACGACTCATAGCACGACTCAAGTGTTGGACAATATGGAAACGATCAAGAACGATTTTAGCACACGGAAAAAGCTATTTAGCTAAGTCAAAGTGATTTCGAATGATAGCTTGTGTTCTGCCCTCAAGAACAGTGATGATATTGAGCTTGTCAAAATCTTGTGCAATGAAGCTCATCTTTCCCTCGGTGAAGGCGTACTCATCCCAAGACATAATCTCAGGAAGGCGAGAAAAATCATGCTCAAAGTGAAAATCATTGAGCTTGCGAATAACAGTTGAAGTTGATATGACCAGCTGATGAGGCAATATCGGTCATAGAAGTCTTTTCAATCAACTTTTGAGCAATCTTTTGGTTGATGATACGAGGAATTTGGTGATTCTTCTTGACGATAGAAGTTTCAGCGACCATCATTTTAGAGCATTGATAGCACTTAAAACGGCGTTTTTTCAGAAGGATTCTGGTAGACATACCAGTCGTTTCGAGGTAAGGAATCTTAGATAGTTTTTGAAAATCATATTTCTTCATTTGGCTTCCGCAATCAGGACAAGTTGGAGCCTCATAATCCAGTTTAGTGATGATTTCTTTGTGGGTATCTCTATTAACGATATCTATAATTTGGATATTAGGGTCTTTGATATCGAGAAGTTTTGTGATAAAATGTAATTGTTCCATATAAATCTTTATAATGAGTTATTTTGTCGCTTTTCATTATAGATCTTATGGGACTTTTTTTCTACAACAAAATAGGCTCTATAATATTCATAGGGGATTTACCCACTACAAATATTATAGAGCCGAATATCACTTCTGAGAACTTTCTCATTAGTCTTAATGTGGAATAATTCTTAAAGTTGAGTTAATCCATCACTAATAACTAGTTTTTTATATTTTTCTTTCTCTTATTTGAGATGATTCCAAAATGAGCCGTTGCTAAAGCAATAATACCTGCCAACTCAAAACCATAACCATATTCACTACTTGTATTTGGTAAATAACCTTTAGTTCTTATGGTTGTTTCTTTTGATGAAAAAGGTTCTGAANACGATTGATTCATCACTACTTGCTCTATCTTAGTATTTATTACAGTAGAAACCCCTTGATGCTCTTTCCTAATATTATTACGTTCGATTCTAATAATCTCAATTGGTGCAATATCTGGGACGTAAGATACCTGTTTTGTTCCTCGATAAACCTTCTTAGCTTGCGGTTCAATACGTGATAATTCTTTTTCTGTACTTAATTGCAACTCACCATTTACATATACGTCTGTGATTTCTACTAAAACTTTTCCGTTTATTGCTACAACTTCTCGAACTTTGCCTACATCGAGACTTGAATCATCAACATATTCAACCTTATCAGTCTTAAGAATTCGACTTTCTTGACGAACCTTGGTTTCAAGAATAGCCTCTGGTTTACTGTGTTCAATTGGTGCAACATCTGGAACTTGTGATACCTGTTTTGTTCCTCGATAAACCTTCTTAGCTTGCGGTTCAATACGTGATAATTCTTTTTCTGTACTTGATTGCAACTCACCATTTACATATACGTCTGTGATTTCTACTAAAACTTTTCCGTTTATTGCTGCAACTTCTCGAACTTTGCCTGCATCGAGACTTGCATCATCAACATATTCTACTTTATCCGTTGTGATGACACGACTCTCCTGACGAGTTTTAACTTGTCTAGCTAGCGCCCACTTAGCCCATAGGGTTTTATCACCAACTGAATTAAAGAGGGTATTGTCAATCTTTTCCCCTATAAAGTGTGGGTTATCATACCATCCTTCAAAAATATAGCCATTACGAGTTGGACTTTCCAAAGAAACTTCAACATCGGTTTGGTATGTTGAAGGTAAGTCACGAGTAACACTACCACCACCTAAATTGTAAGTAAGGGAATAAGTATGAGGTACCAATTTAAAGTCAATCCCCGTTTGAACAGGCGCTACAGGAAGCCAATCAGATTCATATGAAATGTACCCCTCTTTAGAAACCTTGACTTTCCAAAGGCCTTCAGGAACATCCCAAGCATACTCACCATTTACGTTTGTTAAAACTGGGTTAAGTTGAGAATAATTATCAGCATTCCAGACTTTTTCCTTGCCATCAGAATCCTTAAAGTAAACTGTCACTTGGACACCAGATAAAGTTTTACTTGTTACACTATTGATAACTGTACCAGATGGATCAATAACGTAGTTTAGCGATTCTGGAAGAGTTAAGAGATAGTCTTTAACTTCAACAAGGTCAGTAATCGAAGAATGATTACCCCTATCTATAAAACGTGATTTGGAAGAACGATGACCTCGATCTAAGGTATAGAAAAATGAAGTTAAATTATGAACTACAACGTTTGGATTATTAATAGTTTTTTTGAATGGTACTTTAACATCATTTGGCATCTGCCCTATTGTTGCTATACCATTCGGAACGTTTATCTCATCTACCAAATAACGCGTAAACATCTTTCCTTTTGTTGTCGCTCTATCAAGACTATCTTGCCTATTATTAAAACCTGGACCATTAAAATTAACAACTCTTCGTAATTTTGCTTCAATATCAGCTAACTTATCATCTTCTAAAATCCAGTCTCCAGCATTAGCTGCTTGATACCCCCCCAAAGAATGTCCTGTGATATAAAGATTTTCAAAGTGGGGATAGTTTAACCTGATTTCTTCAATGATTTTCCTGATCTGGTACTTTGCAGCTCTTTCTTGAGGGCTTTTCCCAAAAGGAATGTTTCTATTCCCCAAACCAGCTTCATTATCAATACCAAGAGGATCATATTTTATTAGTCTATTTGGTTTCTCATCGCTTCCCCTAAAAGCAACAATGATATTTTTTTTATTTTTATCAATAAAATATGATACTGTGGAATGATATTTACCAGGCGAAATATTATTTCCCGCTATCTCAGATTCCTTAAAAGCATTTTCCAGTTGTTTAACAAATATCCAATTAGAAAATAGGCTCTTATCCGTAGATTTAAGATCTAAATCATAAAATTGATAGTTTGGTTCTTTGTCTCCGTTCAACGAATCAAAGTTAAAATATGATAGTCCCGTTTCTCCATTTTTAGGCAACAATCCTTCTAATCCTTTTGGAGAGAGATAAGCCAATCCTGAAAATATCAACAAATCTCTATCCGATACATCCCAATTATCATTATTTGTATCAGCAATTACAGGATTATCTTCACTAATTACAAACTTATCCGTCTCTTTAACTTTGTCCGAATCAATCAGACCATCTCCATCACTATCTCGGTTGGTCACTGTTTCAACTTTGATGACAAAATCTTTTGGAATGAAATCATCCCCAATACCAGCTCCCTTAAAAAAACCTTCATATTTAAACCAATGAGAATTAGATTCTCTCCTTAAATATACAAACGCATCTTTATTATCTCGTGACGTTTTTATAGAAACTCCAGAAACATTTTTATCATTTTCCAACTCAAGTTCAAACTCAAATTTTTCTCCAGGTCGGAAAATTACATTATTATTCGCCTTACCATCAACTAAATTGAAGGATTGTCCATGATGTTTCATAATGAATGATTTTAGACGTGGAGCGGAAGATCTATAAAAAATTGTTTTTTCTTTAGAGAGGTAGCTATCTGNTGAAATTTCCGAGATAACTTTTAAATAAATTGGATTTGAAGAATTGTAGTCACTTGAGAATTGAGAAACATTTATTGACAATACTATTCTATAACTACCATCCTCTTTAGAAGTTGTTTCTGGAATGTTTTCATACGCATGATTGACATAGAATTTCACTTTGGTATTTGGCTTAGTCTTCCCAGATACTGTTAACGAATTACTAGAAATATAATCATTAACATTTATAGTCAAATACGGCATTTCTTCATTAATATGTCCTAGAAGTTCAGCCCTCTGGATACCATTTTCCTTATAACGAATTTGTGCTACGATATCTAAATAGGTTAACTCTTCCGCTGTCGTTTTAACATTAAAGTCAAAAGTTCCTTTTAATGAATTTATGTCCTTCAATGTTAAAACATTTTTATTTTTTCCTGAAATCGTACCTTTTTTAACAATAGGGTTTTCTGAATTAAAACTTACCTTATCATCTGGCAGTGTGATAACAATCTCTGTATCTGAGATGTTACGCCCTGCTGTCTTTAATTCGTATTCTAAACGAAGTGAGAGATTTCCTGACAATTTTAAATTCTGAGATGTAGTTCGTAAAATAGCTTTTGTCACTATACTATCATTATAATGTTTATACTCATCTCCTGCTTCTACTGTCTTAAATCCATTGGCTTTTAAGTAAGTTTCAGCATAAGAACCTGATACAACATGAAATGTTACCTTATCCTTGTTTGCAATCAGTTTCTCACCAATTTTTGTGACACTTGCAGGAATATAAACATTTTCCAAGCCTTCCATATTAACAAAGGCATTTGTATCAATGCTTTCAACCTTATCTGGGATAATAAGTTGATTCATGTTTTTGTTACCTTCAAAAAGATAACCATTTAAAGCTTTCAACTCAGATGGTAGCTTGATACTCTTAATATTAGAGTTAAACCGAAAAGCTCCATCTCCGATTTCAGTGACAGTATCAGGAATATCAAGATACTCTATCTCCGTTGATTCAAAAGCACGTGAATCAATTTTAGTTAAACCATTAGGTAAAATAACATCTTTAAAACCTTCTTGTGGGCCTTCAAAACTTATAGCTGTAGACTTATTATTTCGGAATGCATATTTACCAATTTCCTTAATCCCTGAAGGTACGATAAAGGTTGTCAAACCTGTGTTTTCAAACATACCATCAGGTATACGGATACCTTCAATTTTATTACGCAACTCATTCAATTTCTTACTGCCTGCAAAGGCTCTATCTGCTGTTGTTAATTTTTCAGGAATATTAACACTAT
The DNA here is from genome assembly GCF_003944325.1 of Streptococcus mitis. Classification (GTDB taxonomy): domain Bacteria; phylum Bacillota; class Bacilli; order Lactobacillales; family Streptococcaceae; genus Streptococcus; species Streptococcus mitis_CW. The sequence goes on from NZ_RJPX01000015.1 coordinate 42,892, forward strand.
TTAAAGTGTTAATATTTCCAAAAGCGAACTCCCCTAACGTTTCCACAGTATCTGGCAAAGTTAAGAACGTAAGGCTAGTTCCATCAAAAGCGTGATTTCCAATTTCGGTAAGATTAATATTGTCTTTAAATGTCACTGATTTTACAGGTGTTACACCGTTAAAAAGATAGTCTGATACCTTGCTAACGCCACCTTCAAAATTAACGAAGATACTCTCAGGTCTTTGTTTAGATATTTCATCACTATAATAATCTCGATAGCTAAACGGTGAGATTGTGTTAACATCATAATATTTATCAAGTTCTATATTTGACTTGATTTTTACGACTCTTAGCTTACTACTATTTCCAAAAGCTGAACTTCCTAAATATTGCAAAGAGGCCGGTAACTCTATCACCTTCAACTGATTACCAACAAAAGCTGACGAAGCAATTCGTTTAATTCCTTCTGATAAAATTAAGTCAGATAATTTAGTATTGTAAAAAGCACCAGAATTAATTTCCTCAATATTACTTGGAACTTCTAATTTGGTCAGTCCTGTATTAGCAAAAGCATTCTCAGAAATAGCTCTCAACTGTTTGGGAAAAATCACTTCTGTGAGTGAATGATTATTTTCAAAGGCTCCCCTACCCAAATAAGTCAAACTATCAGGTAATTTAACATGTTTTAAATTTGTATTAGCAAAAGCACTTTCATAAATGGCTTCCAAGGCATTATTTAAAATAATTTCACTTAAATAATCGTTTTGAGCAAAGGCAGAATATTCTATTGTTTTAATTGTAGAAGGTAGGGTAAATGTTTTAATCCCAATATTACGTAAAAGACCCGATGGAATATTTTCACGACCATCTTCAAAGATTACATTTTCCAGTTTTTTACTATTTGAAAAAGCATTATAACCACTCTCAAGACTCAATGGGATATTTACAGAAACTAGAGTTGCAATTTCCCCAAAAGCTTCAGTTTCTAGTGTCTTTAATTTTGAAGGTAGGATAACATTGGTTAGTTGTGTACCTGAAAAAGCGTTTTGTCCTATTGATATTAAGTTATTTGGTAACGTAATACTCTGCAAAGGAGTATCAGCGAAAGCAATTCCTCCAATGCTTGATACTGATTCAGGAATTGTGATCTTAGCTATATTAGTCTTATAGAAAGTCTTACTTGAGATCTCTTTTAAATTTGCAGGCAAAGTAACTTTATCTAGAGTTTCAACAGAATCAAATGCTCCGTAACCAATCTTTTCAACACTATCTGGAATGGTAATTTCTTTAAGCTTAGTATTTGCAAATGCAAAGTCCTGAATTTCAGATAATGATGGCGGTAAGTTAATCGTGGTTAAATCAGAATGAGCAAATGCCGCAGAGCCAATCTTTGTAACACTGCTTGGTAAATCAATCTTTTTAATACCCGTTCCTCTGAACAATTCACTAATAATTTCTGAAATTCCATCTTCAAAAGTTACAGTTTTTAGATTTTTATCCCCTAAAAATATGGCATTATAACCTTGTCCCCATTTTACGTCATGCCAGTATGTACCATAAATATTACTATCACTTCTAGAATAATCAGTAACTGATTTAAGAGATTTTGGAATATGTACTGACTCTAACGATTCAATACTAAACGCACTAGAACCNATAGTCTCAACTTGACTAGGAAGCACAACTTTTTTTAGTTTAGTTCCACTGAAAGCATACCGACCAATTGTCTTCAGATTAGCTGGTAAATCAATAGAAGTCAGACCTGTATTGTAGAAGGCTTCATTTCCAATACTAGTCACATTTTCTGGTATAGAAATGTCAGCTAAGCCTTTCAAATCATAGAATGCTCCATCTCCTATTTTTTCAAGACTTTTTGGTAATACTACCGATTTAATTGACGTTCCAGAAAATGCACTGAGACTGGAATAAGAAGCTCCTCTTATTTCTTTCAAACCTTCTGAAAAAGTTATCTTGCTCAATTCAGAATTATTTATAAATGCAGTCCCGAGAACTTCTAATTGACTTGGAAGAGCTACTTCTTTTAAGTGATTATTTGAGAAAGCTTCATCACCTAATTTTTTTAAATGAACAGGCAAAATTACTTCAGATAAATTATTATACGAAAATGCCTTTTCACCTATCTCTTCTAAACCAGTAGGAAGGACCACTTCTTTTAGCCCTGTATTACGGAAAGATCCAATTCCAATTTTCTTTAGAGTACTTGGAAGTAAAACAGATTTTAAATGTTGATTGTTTTCAAAAGCATAATCACCAATTTCTTCCACACCTTCTGACAAAACGAGTCTTTCAATTTGAGTATTTTGCAAAATACCATTTGGAATTTTTTTCATCGAAGCAGGAATTACAATCTCTTTTAGCCCAGTATTTGAAAACGCTCCTTCCCCAATAGTTTTAAGAGTTGATGGTAAAGTAATCTTTGTTAATTGTTTATTACTAGAAAAAGCATCTTTCCCAATTTCTTCTACTCCTTCTGGTACGACAAATTCTGTAATACCAGTATCTGCTAGAAAACCATCAACAATTTTTCTAGCCCCTGTTTTAAGGTTTATTGTAACTAAATTTTTACTACCACTAAAAGCATTCCATCCTGTAACTAAATTACTTCCTACGTCAATTGAAGTCAATGTTACAATATCTCCGAAAGCATAATTTCCAATCTTTTCTATAGCTGATGGGAAAAGAACAGTCTTAAGACTTGTATTCTTAAAAGCATAGCCAGCAATTTCTTTCATCGTTGATGGAAAATTGATATTCACAATCCCTTGTTGATTATAAAACATTTTAGCTGGTATTTTGGTAACTCCTTCTTCAATCACAACCGTCGTTAACGGGCTGCCATCAAAGAGTCCCTCCCAATACCAATCGTCCCAACTTTTATTGATATCAGAAGTCACTGTAACTTTTTTTAACGTATCAATATTAGAAAATGCATTGATACCTAAACTGTTTAATTTTTTAGGCAGATATATCTCAGATAAATGGGTTCCACTAAAAGCAGATCTACCTATTTCAGTTAGCTCTTTAGGTAATTCAATAGATGTCAAACCTGAATGTTCAAAAGCACCTGTTCCAATATTTGTAATACCACTCGGTAAATTAATATGGGTAAGACTTGGAGTATCAGAGAAGGCATATCTAGAAATCTCAGTCAAAGTTTTAGGAAGTTCAACAACTGATAATTTGCTATCACCTGAAAAAGCACCTTCTTCAATCTGTCTAACTCCATCTAACAAATTAATCTTTTCTAAAGATTTATTATTAGAAAAAGCATAGCTTCCAATAGCCTTGACACTAGAGGGTAAAACTATCTCTTCTAAACCAGTGTTATAAAGAATACCGGACGGGATAGTGACAATACCATCTTCGAAATTTACTTTTTTAAGATTAATATCTCCATAAAAGGCATGACTAGCAGTTTCAACAGATTTTGGTATAGTTACTTCTGTCAACGTCTTTATATTAGCAAAAGCATTCTCACCAATATACGTTAAACTTGATGGCAATTCTATCTTCGATAGCGATGTCCCCTCAAAAGCTGACATTCCTATGCTTTTTAGAGTACTCGGTAAAATTACTTCCTTTAATTTCGTGTTATTTTTAAAAGCATTATTATCTATAACAGTCATACCTTCTGGAATTTCAATACGCGAAGCACCACTGGCATTTAACTCTTCAAAATAATCTAAACGTTTTCTATTTTCTTCCTCAACTGTTTTTTCCACTCTACTATCCGAAGAATTAGTTAGAACTGATGCTCTGTCTTCACCTTTCGAATTGTCTAAGGTTATATTCGCATCTTCTTTGGTAGAAATCTTATCTACAGAACTATTATTATTTGCTACTAGAGCAGTAACATCTTCTGAGGGTGATGATTTACCAATCTCTGGATTTACCTGTTCGGACACAGAAAAATTTGTTTTATGTTCTTCAGTGACTATACCCTTCTCTGAAGAAGTTACTTCACTATTCGTATTAGAAGAGCTTTCAATAGAATGCGGTAACACGACATCACTATACCCGGATGTTACTGTTTCAGTTACCGTACTGTTTTCAGTGATTGTAGGCACGTTATTTGAAGTCTCATCTGCAAACACAACTGAATTTCCAAATACCATGTACGCACCAACTAAAACCGTCCCAGCAACAGTTACCCATTGCCCTGTTCTGCGTTTTCTTAGTTTTAAAACTTCCTTCATTTAAATATCTCCTATTGCAATAATATCTTTCAAGTTACTCTTTGACTGTCTTTTTGATTATCAAATTATTTATTCTTCGTAAAATCTTTCTTAATACTCCTTTCCAGAAAAGTCTGTGCTATACAAAGTAAAGGTTAAACCATTTCTCCAAAAACTCTATTCAAATATGGTAGGACAATTAATTTTTGTCATCACCTAAACTAATACTTATACGTTGAAGTAGAACGTGACTAAATTGTTCTCAAACTTTTCATTACTTACAAATAAAATCAATCCTATTTTTGAAAGGCCGTAAAATTATGAAATATCTACAAATTACACTGTAC
>NZ_RJPX01000016.1:0-47145 GCF_003944325.1 Streptococcus mitis
CCTATTAATAAAAAAGTAAAGACCTATTCTTTGGGTACAAAACAAAAATTAGCTTTGCTTCTAACCCTCGTTACGGAACCTGATATATTGATTTTAGATGAACCGACTAATGGTTTAGATATTGAATCATCACAAATAGTTTTAGCGGTTCTAAAAAATTTAGCTTTACATGAAAATGTGGGAATTTTAATATCGAGTCATAAATTAGAAGATATTGAAGAAATTTGTGAGAGGGTTCTTTTCTTGGAGAACGGTCTTTTGACATTCCAAAAAGTAGGAAAAGATAGCCATAATTGCTTGTTTGAGATAGCTTTTTTATCAGCTACAGATAGAGACATTTTCATTACCAAACAAGAATTTGGGGATATTGTTCAGGAAGAGGGACTGAGAATTACTATGTCTGGGAATATTCAAAGTAGTGAGCTTTTTAAATTTTTTAACGAAAACTCTATTAAAGTAGTTGATTTTGAAACTAAAAAAGAGACGCTTAAAGATATTTATCTAAATCGTTCAAAATAAAGGAAGGTTATAATCATGAAATTAAATAAATTGAATTTTCTTAAGGAAAATATAAGGGATTTATATTCATCAGGCGTAATATATCTCGGTTTGATTATCTCGTTTATACCGCCGATACTGGTTACATTCTTTATTCTAAAGACTCAAGGGACATCACTTGGTATTAAGCATATTTCAAACTTTTATGCTATGCTCGGTATGTTAATGGCTGTCATACATGCTAATCGAGTCATTAGTAGAGATTTTTCCCACAATACGATCAGTTTATTTTATAATCAACAGAAAAATCGGATGATTTACGTCTTGTCTAATTTTTTATATTCCGTCTCAGTTTCCATTATTTATGCTTTGAATGGCATTGTGTTACTAGTCATCGTAAGTAAATTGGGTGTTCCAGGTGATTTAGGATTAGATTTTATAGTAGCCATTGTAGTCAATACAATTTTGTTAGTCCTATTTTATTTTCTATTATCTTACATTTTCTATTTATACAAATTGAAAAATGGCTTGGTATTTGGTATTTTAGTAGCTTTACTACTCTTTATCCCTAATATATTAAATACGATTATGATGAATACTAGTAATGATTTGTTTATCAAAGCAATTGAACTTCTTCCTTTTTATTCCTTACCTGTATTTGTGGCTTCAAATACGATGTCTATTAGTCAGTATCTTGTGGTAATCACTACAATCATTTTATTGTACTTTTTCACTCTCAAGAAAAGCAAGAAGTATTCATTTTAGTTTCGTTTAGTATTATTTTGCAAACTTAAAATCTAGTAAAAAATCAGTCATCTTGCTATGATCCTGCTCTTGCTATGCACACGTTTTTGTCTTACACTAGACTCATTTCCAAAAGCATTATATAATAGTGATATGAAATCAACTAAACAAGAAATACAAGCAATCAAAACTCGTTTAAAAGATTCTACTAAAGCTAATACTAAACAAAAAATCAAATAGCAAGCTAGGGAGTTTATTTCAAACAATCCAACATACTGATTTTAGGCTGAAGATAATATTGGAGTGCTAATTAATGAGGTTATAATAAATAGCTGACAGCTTGTGTTAGTTTTGTATTTTTTAAGAGTAGATGAGTATTAAAACTATAAGGAGGATGCAGGTGGCTAAAAATTTAAAATTAAAATTAGCTCGTGTGGAGCTTGATTTAACACAAGGTCAACTGGCAGAGGCTGTTGGGGTGACGCGCCAGACTATTGGTTTGATAGAGGCGGGGAAATACAATCCCAGTCTCTCACTCTGCCAGTCTATTTGCAGATGTTTAGGGAAAACCCTAGACCAACTATTTTGGGAGGAAGAAGATGGTAAATAAATTCATTCATTATCAATTACTTGACGAAAGAGAAGAACAACTAATCAATAAAGCTGGGGCAGAGTCTTTTTCACTCTTTATTGGGCTTGTACTTCTAAGTTATTTGGTGGCAGTGTTGGCTCCATCTCTGTTTAATCCGAATTTTCTAGTCTATACTCTGATAGTAGGAATTTTCTTCTTTTTCAATCGTGCCCGTTATCTGGGAGTGACCTATTATAGTCGTTTTCATTTTACGATTTTGGGTTGTTTTTTCTTAACATTGGCTATTACGGCTCTTTTGATGTTGCAGAATTATCAATTCAACATAGAAATTTATCAGCACAATCCTTTGAATGTTAAATACCTGTCTGCTTGGGTCATTACTTATGTCATTTACCTTCCTTGGGTTTTTATTGGCAATATCGGTTTGAAGAGCTATGGCGAATGGGCGCAGAAAAAGTTTGAACAAGATATGGATGAATTGGAGAGTGGTGAATAGCTTGTTACTCTTTTATCAATCCAGCTAAAATGTGATATAATAGTACTAATTTATTGGAACACATGAAAGTTCTTGAAAATTTTCATGTATTTCTAGCTAAGGAAGTAGGAAAAGTATGTATCCAGATGATAGTTTGACATTGCACACGGACTTGTACCAGATCAACATGATGCAGGTTTACTTTGACCAAGGGATTCACAATAAAAAGGCGGTCTTTGAGGTGTATTTCCGCCAACAACCCTTTAAGAATGGCTATGCAGTTTTTGCAGGTTTGGAAAGAATTGTGAGTTATCTTGAAGACCTGCGTTTTTCAGATAGTGATATTGCCTATTTGGAGTCGCTAGGATATCATGGGGCATTTTTGGACTATCTCCGCAATTTCAAATTGGAGTTGACCGTTCGTTCTGCCCAAGAAGGGGACTTGGTCTTTGCTAATGAACCGATTGTGCAGGTGGAAGGCCCTCTAGCCCAATGTCAGTTGGTCGAAACGGCTCTTTTGAACATCGTCAACTACCAGACCTTGGTGGCTACTAAGGCGGCTCGTATTCGTTCGGTCATCGAAGATGAACCTTTGATGGAGTTTGGGACACGTCGGGCGCAAGAAATGGATGCGGCTATCTGGGGAACACGCGCAGCGGTGATTGGTGGAGCCAATGGAACTAGCAACGTGCGTGCTGGTAAACTCTTTGACATTCCTGTCTTGGGGACCCATGCCCATTCTTTGGTACAGGTTTATGGCAATGACTATGAGGCTTTTAAGGCTTATGCTACGACTCACAAAAATTGTGTCTTTCTTGTGGATACCTATGACACCCTTCGCATCGGTGTGCCAGCTGCCATTCAGGTGGCGCGTGAGCTGGGCGACCAGATTAACTTTATGGGTGTACGGATTGACTCTGGGGATATTGCCTACATCTCCAAGAAAGTCCGTCAGCAATTGGACGAGGCTGGATTTACAGAGGCTAAGATTTATGCTTCTAATGATTTGGACGAAAATACCATCCTCAACCTCAAGATGCAAAAGGCCAAGATTGATGTCTGGGGTGTGGGTACCAAGCTAATTACAGCCTATGACCAGCCAGCTCTTGGTGCAGTTTATAAGATTGTTGCCATTGAAGATGAAAATGGTAACATGCGCAATACTATCAAGCTGTCTAATAATGCGGAAAAAGTGTCTACGCCAGGTAAGAAGCAGGTGTGGCGGATTACCAGTCGTGAAAAAGGTAAGTCAGAAGGTGACTACATTACTTATGATGGTGTGGATGTGAGCGACATGACTGAAATCAAGATGTTCCATCCGACCTATACATACATCAAGAAGACGGTTCGTAATTTTGATGCCGTTCCTCTCTTGGTGGATATCTTCAAAGACGGGAAATTGATTTACAACCTTCCTAGCTTGACTGAGATTCAGGATTATGCTCGTAAGGAATTTGACAAGTTGTGGGATGAGTACAAGCGCGTGCTCAATCCGCAACACTATCCAGTGGATTTGGCGCGTGATGTATGGCAAGACAAGATGGACTTGATTGACAAAATGCGCAAGGAAGCCCTTGGTGAAGGAGAAGAAGAATGAGTTTGCAAGAAACGATTATCCAAGAACTGGGTGTAAAACCAGTGATTGATGCCCAAGAAGAAATCCGTCGTTCCATTGATTTCTTAAAAAGATATCTGAAAAAACATCCCTTCCTAAAAACCTTTGTACTAGGGATTTCTGGAGGACAAGACTCAACCTTGGCAGGGCGTTTGGCTCAACTAGCTATGGAAGAACTGCGAGCAGAAACGGGAGACGACAGCTACAAATTTATCGCTGTCCGCCTGCCATACGGAGTGCAAGCTGATGAAGCAGATGCCCAAAAAGCCCTAGCCTTTATCCAGCCTGATGTCAGCTTGGTAGTTAATATCAAGGAATCTGCTGACGCCATGACAGCTGCAGTTGAAGCGACAGGAAGCCCTGTTTCAGACTTCAACAAGGGAAATATCAAGGCTCGCTGCCGTATGATTGCCCAATATGCCCTGGCGGGTACCCATAGCGGAGCGGTCATTGGAACAGACCATGCTGCGGAAAATATCACAGGTTTCTTTACCAAGTTTGGTGACGGTGGTGCAGATATTTTACCACTTTTCCGCCTCAATAAACGCCAAGGAAAACAACTCTTGCAGGAACTTGGTGCAGACCCAGCCCTTTATGAAAAGATCCCAACAGCAGACCTAGAAGAAGACAAACCTGGACTGGCTGACGAAGTCGCACTTGGAGTCACCTATGAAGAGATTGACGACTACCTAGAAGGCAAAACAATCAGCCCAGAAGCTCAAGCGACCATTGAAAACTGGTGGCACAAAGGCCAACACAAACGCCACCTACCAATCACCGTATTTGATGACTTTTGGGAGTAAAAAGGTCCGGGGGACCTTTTTACCCCGAGTTTAGAAATAAGAAAATGAGGAACCTCCAGTGGAGGTTTTCAGCCCGAGTCTAGAAACGGGAAAACGAGGAGGTCCAGGGGACCTTTTTACCCCGAGTCTAGAAATAAGAAAACGAGGAAGGTCTGGTAACTCGAAGAGTTCGATTTCGTCGTCTCACCCCCGCAACGATGACTAGGTTTGAAAAAGCTTGGTAAAGCGCATTTCAAACCAGACAGCGACTGTGTCAAGTAACTAGATGAAAAACTTGTTTTCTAGCTGTTACTGAGGTTAGTTTTTTACCCTGAGCCTAGAAATGAGAAAGCGAAGAAGGTCTGGTGGACCTTTTTAGCTTATTACCTTGAGATTCGAAAGCAAAACAAATTTCAATGGAGATTGAACAGAGAATCATCTATTATAAAGTGAGGTAGCACCATGAAATCTATTGGTACGCAAATGTTACAGACAGACCGTTTGATCTTGAGAAGATTTGTGGAGAGTGATGCAGAAGCTATGTTTCAAAATTGGGCTTCGTCTGCTGAGAATCTAACCTACGTTACTTGGGATCCTCATCCTGATGTTGAGGTGACTCGGAAGTCTATTCGAAATTGGGTTGGCTCGTATACAAATCCCAACTATTACAAATGGGCCATTTGTCTTAAAGAAAACCCAGAGCAAGTGATTGGAGATATCAGTATCGTTAAGATAGATGAGGATGATTCAAGTTGTGAAATTGGCTATGTACTAGGCAAGAAATACTGGGGTCATGATATGATGACGGAGGCCTTGAAAGCTGTCTTGGAGTTCTGTTTTACTCAAGCAGGCTTTCAAAAGGTCAGAGCTCGATATGCCAGTCTCAATCCAGCTTCAGGTCGTGTTATGGAGAAGGCTGGGATGTCCTATCTAAAAACTGTTGCAAATGGGGTGGAGAGAAAGGGCTATCTTGCGGACCTTATTTATTATCAGATAAGTAGGGAGGACTGATAAGTTTAAAATTTATTGCTTATCCGCTGTCCTCATTTTTTATTTACTATTTCATTTATCCTTTCTTTTTCCGAATAAATAGATAGAAGCATCAAATCTAGTAAATTAGATTAAAAAATGTGCTATAATGAAAGGAGAGCAAATATGACTGTACGTCATCCGGGCATCAGCCCAACTAACGATTTGGTTGCTAAGAAAATCTTTAGCAATCCAGAAATCACTTGTCAATTTATTCGCGATATGTTGGATTTACCAGCCAGAAATGTAACTATTTTGGAGGGAAGTAACATTCACGTCTTGCCTTCCCTGCCGTACTCGGCGCAGGATTTCTATACCAGTATAGACGTCTTGGCGGAGTTGGATAATGGAACGCAAGTAATTATTGAAATCCAAGTTCATCATCAGAATTTTTTTATCAATCGTTTGTGGGCTTACTTATGCAGTCAGGTCAATCAAAATCTAGAAAAAATTCGTCAACGTGAAGGTGATACTCATCAGAGTTACAAACACATCGCACCAGTATACGCAATCGCTATTGTGGATAGTAATTATTTCTCAGATGACCTGGCTTTTCACAGTTTTAGCATGCGAGAGGATTCGACAGGTGAGGTTTTAACCATCACAAACAATGGACAAGAAAACCATCTAGTCAAGATGGCATTCTTGGAATTAAAAAAATATAGAGAAACCAGCAAAGATAGCATTCGCAAGCCGTGGTTGGAGTTTTTTGGGAACAAGCCCTTTACTAAACAACCCGAGCGAGCTATTAGCCAGGCAGACCAACTACTGGACTACAAGAGCTGGTCCGAGGAGGACAGGAAAATGTTTAGTGAACAGCGCAGACGCGAAGAACAAGCATTATTAGCACACGACTATGCCTTGGAACAAGCTGAAGAAAAAGGCTTGGAGCGTGGGAAAGTTGAAGGAAGTTTCACTATGTTAGTAGATCTAGTCCGTCAAGGTCTTTTAACTGCTGAGGTTGCAAGTCAGCAATTAGGCATGACTGTCTCTGAGTTTGAAGAACTATTGAAAGAGCATCATAAATAAGAACTAAAAAAATACAGAGAAACCAGCAAAGATAAGATTCGTAAACTGTAATTGGAATTTTTTATAAATCAGTAAGTCAATGATAGATTTTTCCGTGATAAACGGAAGAATCTGTTTTTTTATTTACTAGATGTTGGCTCTAAAATGTAAGATAGCTTACTTTTGGTACTCATACTTTTTTGCTTTCTTTGAAGTATAACCTGATTAAATTCCTATTTTTCCCTATTATTGTCCCTGTTTTTTCTGGAACTTTGGGGCTATAATAGTCTTATCAAATCAAAGAATGGAGGAAGGCAATGGATAATATAATCTTTCTTATCAGTGTTTTTCTTGCTGGAATTCTTTCCTTCTTTTCTCCTTGTATCTTACCCTTGTTGCCAGTCTATGCAGGGGTCTTGTTGGATGACAAAGATGGTTCTCAGGCTTTTAGTGGAAAATATTTAATCTCAGTTGTTAGTTTATTGCGAACTTTGGCTTTTATAGTAGGAATATCCTTTATCTTTATCTCACTAGGTTATGGAGCTGGTTTTTTAGGCAATTTGCTGTATGCCTCTTGGTTTCAGTATGTGACGGGTGCGCTTATCATTCTCTTGGGCTTGCATCAGATGGAAGTCTTACATTTGCAGGGACTCTACAAGGAAAGAAGGCTACAATTAAAGAGACAGGGGCAAAAGGGTAAGGGCTATAGTCAGGCATTTTTACTGGGGTTGACCTTTAGTTTTGCTTGGACGCCTTGTGTGGGGCCGGTTCTTGGCTCTGTTTTGGCCTTGGCGGCTTCAGGTGGCTCAGGTGCTTGGCAGGGAGCTGGTCTCATGTTGGTTTACACGCTGGGTTTGGCACTACCATTTTTGGCTCTAGCTCTAGCCTCCAGCTATGTTTTGAAACATTTCCGAAAACTCCATCCTTATCTCGGAACCCTCAAGAAACTGGGTGCTTTCCTCATTATCGTGATGGGAATCTTGGTGCTTTTGGGAAATGCTTCCATTTTGACTACATTATTTGAATAGAAAGGAAGAAGAAATGAAAAAATGGCAAACATGTCTACTTGGAGTAGGCTCAATCTGTTGTTTGGCAGCCTGTTCGGCTAAAAATATGTCAGACCAATCTACTATGAAGGAGCAAACCAAAACAGAACAAGTCAGTGCGCAAACTGCCACTAAAGGTCAGGAAGTCGCTGATTTTGAACTAACAGGTGTAGATGGCAAGACCTACCGCTTGTCTGATTACAAGGGCAAGAAAGTCTATCTCAAATTCTGGGCTTCTTGGTGTTCCATCTGTCTAGCCAGTCTTCCTGATACGGACGAAATCGCTAAGGATGCTGGTGATGACTATGTGGTCTTGACAGTGGTGTCTCCTGGTCACAAGGGTGAACAAGCGGAAGCTGATTTTAAGAACTGGTACAAGGGCTTGGATTATAAAAATTTTCCAGTTCTAATTGATCCGTCAGGTAAACTCTTGGAAAGTTATGGTGTCCGTTCTTACCCAACTCAAGCCTTTATAGACAAGGAAGGAAAACTGGTCAAGACGCAACCAGGTTTTATGGATAAGGATATGATTTTAAAAACATTGAAAGAAATGGGGTAGAGAAAGGTCATGAATGATAAAGTAAAATTGTTTGTCTTGGCAGGAGTCTTTTTCCTAGCCATAACCGGTTTCTATTTTCTATTGATGCGAAATGCAGGGCAGACAGATAGCTCGCAAATTGAGAAAGCATCAGTTAGCCAAGGAGGAAAAACAATGAAAAAAACAGAAGTGAGTAAAGATGCAGACTTGCACGAAATTTATCTAGCTGGAGGATGTTTCTGGGGAGTGGAGGAATACTTCTCACGCGTTCCCGGAGTGACAGATGCCGTTTCAGGCTATGCAAATGGTAGAGGGGAAACAACCAAGTACGAATTGATTAATCAAACAGGTCATGCGGAGACTGTTCATGTTACTTATGATGCCAAGCAAATTTCTCTCAAGGAAATCCTGCTTCATTATTTCCGCATTATCAATCCAACCAGCAAAAATAAACAAGGAAATGATGTGGGGACCCAGTACCGTACTGGTGTTTATTACACAGATGACAAGGATTTAGAGGTGATTAACCAAGTCTTTGATGAAGTTGCTAAGAAATATGACCAACCTCTAGCAGTTGAAAAGGAGCCTTTGAAGAATTTTGTGGTGGCTGAGGATTACCACCAAGACTATCTCAAGAAAAATCCAAATGGCTACTGCCATATCAATGTCAATCAGGCAGCCTATCCCGTCATCGATGCCAGCAAATATCCCAAACCAAGTGATGAAGAATTGAAAAAGACCTTGTCACCTGAGGAGTATGCAGTTACCCAGCAAAATCAAACAGAACGAGCTTTTTCAAATCGCTACTGGGATAAATTTGAATCCGGCATCTATGTGGATGTGGCAACTGGCGAACCCCTCTTTTCATCAAAGGATAAGTTTGAGTCTGGTTGTGGCTGGCCTAGTTTCACACAACCCATCAGTCCAGATGTCGCCACCTACAAGGAAGATAAGTCTTACAATATGACACGCATGGAAGTGAGAAGCCGAGTTGGGGATTCTCACCTTGGTCATGTCTTTACAGATGGGCCTCAGGACAAGGGTGGCTTGCGCTACTGTATTAATAGTCTCTCTATCCGCTTTATTTCCAAAGACCAAATGGAAGAAAAAGGTTATGCATATTTACTAGATTATGTCGATTAATACTCTTCGAAAATCAAATTCAAACCACGTCAGCGTCGCCTTGCCGTACTCAAGTACAGTCTGTGGCTAGCTTCCTAGTTTGCTCTTTGATTTTCATTGAGTATAAGAAGTCTTTCCTAAGCAGTTAGAGGAGAATTTTGCTATACTGATACTAGTACAAAGGAGAGAAGCATGACCTATACAATCTTAATCGTAGAAGATGAATATCTGGTAAGACAAGGCTTGACCAAGCTGGTCAATGTAGCAGCCTACGATATGGAAATCATCGGTCAAGCTGAAAATGGAAGACAGGCTTGGGAATTGATACAAAAGCAGGTGCCAGATATTATTCTAACCGATATCAACATGCCTCAGCTAAATGGCATCCAGTTGGCCAGTCTAGTCCGAGAAACCTATCCTCAGGTGCATTTGGTCTTTTTAACAGGCTACGATGATTTTGATTATGCCTTGTCTGCTGTCAAACTAGGTGTGGATGACTACCTGCTCAAGCCCTTTTCTCGTCAGGATATTGAGGAAATGTTGGGGAAAATCAAGCAAAAGTTGGACAAGGAAGAAAAGGAAGAGCAGTTACAAGATTTACTGACTGATAAGTTTGAGGGAAATATTGCCCAGAAAATCCAGTCCCATCTGGCTGATAGCCAGTTTAGTTTAAAGTCTTTGGCCAGTGACTTGGGCTTTAGTCCGACTTATCTGAGTTCTTTGATTAAGAAAGAGTTGGGTCTGCCTTTTCAGGATTATTTGGTGCGAGAACGTGTCAAACAAGCCAAGCTCTTGCTTCTGACCACAGATTTAAAGATTTATGAGATAGCCGAAAAGGTTGGTTTTGAAGATATGAACTATTTTACCCAACGTTTTAAACAGATTGCAGGTGTAACACCTCGTCAGTTTAAGAAGGGAGAAGGTCGATGAAGCGTTCTTCTCTCCTAGTCAGAATGGTTATTTCCATCTTTCTGGTCTTTCTCATTCTCCTAGCTCTGGTTGGGACTTTCTACTATCAATCTAGTTCCTCGGCCATTGAGGCTAGCATTGAGGGCAATAGCCAAACGACCATTAGTCAAACTAGCCACTTTATTCAGTCTTATATCAAAAAATTAGAAACCACCTCTACCAGTTTGACCCAGCAGGCAGATGTTCTAACCTATGCTGATAATCCCAGTCAAGACAAGGTCAAGGGAATTCGAGATTTATTTTTGACCATCTTAAAGTCAGATCAGGACTTGAAAACTGTTGTGCTGGTGACCAAATCCGGTCAGGTCATTTCTACAGATGATAGTGTACAGATGAAAACTTCCTCTGATATGATGGATGAGAATTGGTACCAAAAGGCCATTCATCAGGGAGCCATGCCAGTTTTGACTCCAGCTCGTAAATCAGATAGTCAGTGGGTCATTTCTGTCACTCAAGAACTTGTTGATGCAAAGGGAGCCAATCTGGGTGTACTTCGTTTGGATATTTCCTATGAAACTCTGGAAGCCTATCTCAACCAACTCCAGTTGGGTCAGCAGGGTTTTGCCTTTATCATCAATGAAAACCATGAATTTGTCTACCATCCTCAACACACAGTTTATAGCTCATCTAGCGAAATGGAGGCTATGAAACCCTACATCGAGACGGGACAGGGCTATACGCTGGATCACCAATCCTACGTCAGTCAGGAACAGATTGCAGGAACTGATTGGACGGTTATAGGAGTTTCTTCGTTGGAGAAGTTAGACCAGGTTCGGAGTCAACTAATGTGGACCTTGCTTGGCGCCAGTGTCACATCTCTTCTTGCCTGTCTCTGCTTGGTGTGGTTCAGTCTCAAGCGTTGGATTGCTCCCTTGAAGGATTTGAGAGAAACCATGCTGGAAATTGCTTCTGGTACACAAAATCTGCGTGCCAAGGAAACTGGTGCCTATGAGTTGAGAGAGGTGACTCGCCAGTTCAATGCCATGTTGGATCAGATTGATCAGCTGATGGTAGCTATTCGCAAGCAGGAAGAAACGACCCGGCAGTATGAACTTCAAGCCTTGTCGAGCCAGATTAATCCCCATTTCCTCTATAACACCTTGGACACCATCATCTGGATGGCTGAATTTCAGGATAGTCAGCGAGTGGTTCAGGTGACCAAGTCCTTGGCAACCTATTTCCGCTTGGCGCTCAATCAGGGTAAGGATTTGATTTCTCTTTCTGATGAAATCAATCATGTCCGCCAGTATCTCTTTATCCAGAAACAACGTTATGGAGATAAGCTGGAATACGAGATTGCTGAAAATCCTGCCTTTGATAAGCTAGTCTTACCCAAGTTGGTGTTACAACCTTTGGTAGAAAATGCCCTTTACCATGGCATCAAGGAGAAGGAAGGTCAGGGACATATTAAAGTTTCTGTTCAGAAAAAGGATTCAGGACTAGTCATCCGTATTGAGGATGATGGCGTTGGCTTCCAAGTTGCTGGCGATAGTAGTCAGAGTCAGCTCAAACGTGGAGGAGTAGGTCTTCAAAATGTCGACCAACGGCTCAAACTTCATTTTGGAGAAGATTATCAGATGAAGATTGATTCTGCACCCGACAAAGGAACGACGGTTGAAATATACATAAATAGAATAGAAACTAGCTAACTCCCGGTCAATTCTGGGAGTTTTATGCGTAATTGAGAAAGCTTTCTAGTTTGTCTATCTTGCTAAAAACAAGAAAAAACGATATGATAGATAATGACAAAAGAGGTATCAAGTATGAAGGAAAAAGATATTCAGAGAGAAACAAGCCAGATTGTAAAAGATGTATTAGAAAAGACCAATTTGAAGCAAGGATCTATCTTTGTTTTGGGTCTTTCTTCTAGTGAAGTGATAGGTGGTCAGATTGGCAAGGAATCCAGCCAAGAAATTGGCGAAATCATTGTGAAGACCATCCTAGATATCCTAGAGGAAAAAGGAATTCATCTAGCTGTTCAAGGCTGTGAACATGTCAATCGGGCCCTCGTTGTTGAACGTCAGGTGGCAGAGCAGTTTGGTCTGGAAATGGTCAGTGTCCTTCCTACCCTTCATGCAGGAGGTTCGGGTCAGTTGGCAGCCTTCAAGTTTATGCAGGATCCAGTCGAGGTTGAATTTATCAAGGCCCATGCTGGATTGGATATCGGAGATACTGCAATTGGCATGCATGTTAAGCATGTTCAGGTTCCGATTCGCCCTCTTTTGAGAGAGATTGGTCATGCCCACGTAACGGCGTTGGCTAGTCGCCCAAAATTAATTGGAGGTGCGCGTGCGCACTATCCGCAAGATTCTATTAGAAAGTCGTGAGAATGAAAAAAACAAAACAACAACTAGAAAAAATTACCAAATATTCGATTCGTAAGCTAACTGTTGGGGTAGGTCCTGTAGCTATTGGGGCCTTCCTTTTTGGTGCTGGTGCCTTTTCAGTAGATAAGGTGCAAGCCAATGAAGTCGGTGGTGCTCATAGTGTTCATTACCGTTATTTAGCGGAGCAGGAATTGACCGAGTCTGAAAAAGCCCTGATTCACCATGAGGTTCCAACAGAATTTCAAGATGATGATATTCTTTATGTAGTTTATCGCAAGAAGGCAACTAACAGTCAACAACTTCCTTACACAGGAAGTAAGGATCTTGCTTTGGCAGGTATTGGCTTGGCAACGGCTTCTCTAGCAGTCTTTTTGGTGTCCAAAAAAGGTCGTAAAGAAGTCCTAGGTGTTCTCTTGATTGGTTCTTTAGGAGCCAGTACCTTTGTACCTTATGGGACATTCGCATTTGAAAATAAAGAATTGCTTTCTTATAACCAAACTATTTCGGCCTCTACACATGAAGGATTGGCTGAAGGGATTATCCACATTGATGGTTATGAATACATCGGATACTTCAAGGAAGCAGAACTCCATCCATCAAGACCAGCTTCAGCTGAGAAGCCTCAGTTGCCAGTAGAAAAGCAAAGTGCAAATGAAATCGAGAAAACAGAAGTAGTTCAAGAAACACCTGCTGTCACTCCCCAACCTGTTGTTGAAAAACCTGTGGCACAAACTCCGGTTGCTCCCGCTGTTGAAGCAAAACCAGTTTCTGAGAAGCCTCAGGCTAGACAGGAAGAGAGCTTGGTAGAGATTCCTTTTGAAACGGTCACAAGCCCAGATACGAATCTAGCAGAAGGACAGACTCGTATCGTCACAGCCGGAGTAAAGGGTCAGCGTCGAATTGTAACCAAAGTTTCGATGTTCAATGGTCAAGAAGTTAGAGAAGTCATCGAAGACCAAGTTGTTCAAAATCCTGTGTCGCAAGTCATTGCAGTCGGAACTAAGAAAGAGGTGCAACCTGCCCCAACTCCAGTACCACAAGCTGAACCAAGTCACCAAGTAGCTAAAGGCACTCAAGAGGAAGGCAAAGCAGGTCAGGCTCTAACGCAACCAACATTACCAGAGGCTAGGGTAGAGTCTAAAGGAACCCAAGAGGAAGGCAAAGCAGGTCAATCCTTAACACACCCCGAATTGCCAGAGGCTACAGTAGAGTTTAAAGGCACTCAAGAGGAAGGCAAAGCAGGCCAAGCCTTAACGCACCCTGAATTACCAGAAGCTCAAGTAGGAGTGAAAGGTACCCAAGAGGAAGGCAAAGCAGGTCAATCCTTAACACACCCCGAATTGCCAGAGGCTACAGTAGAGTTTAAAGGAACCCAAGAGGAAGGCAAAGCAGGCCAAGCCTTAACGCACCCTGAATTGCCAGAAGCTCTAGTTGAAATGAAGGGTACCCAAGAAGAAGGTAAGGAAGGCCAAGCTCTAACACAAGCTGAATTACCAGAGTATAAAGAACCAGTTTCAACTAAGGGAACACAAGAAACAGGAAAAGAAGGCCAAGCTACAGAGCAATCAGCAAATCCAGAATATAAAGTAACAACTGGTACAGTTGAGAAGTCTACTGAAAGTGAACTAGATTTCACAACAGAAGTAGTTCTGGATGACACAAAATATGTGGGTGACGAAGTAGTTGAAAATCCTGGTTCTAAAGGAGTTCAAGTTACGAAAACAACTTACGAAACAGTGGAAGGTGTGGAAACAGACAAAGTCCTTTCTACAACTACAGAAGTAAAAACTCCTGCTGTTCCTAAAGTCGTTAAAAAAGGAACAAAACCAGTTGAAGGAACAACAGTTGAAACAAGAGAAGAAGTCATTCCTTTTGCTACAAAAACAGAAGATGATGACACTTTAAAACGTGGAACAACTAAAGTTGCTCAAGAAGGTGTAGACGGTAAGAAACAAATTACTGAAACGTATAAAACGATTCGTGGAGAAAAAACAAGTGAAGCTCCAACAGTAGAAGAAAAAGTTATCTTACAACCTCAAGATAAAATTATTAAGCAAGGCACAAAAGGGTTAGAAAAGCCAACATTACAATGGGCTAATACTGAAAAAGATGTCTTGAAGAAGAGTGCCACAGCTAGTTATACATTGACTAAACCAGCTGGAGTAGAAATCAAATCAATCAAATTAGCGTTAAAAGATAAAGATGGACAACTTGTCAAAGAAGTAACGGTATCTGAAAATAATTTAAACGCTACTTTAGATAAATTGAAATATTATCAAGGTTACACCCTATCTACTACAATGGTTTATGATCGTGGAGAAGGTGAAGAAACTGAGAAATTAGAAGATAAACAAATTCAATTAGACCTTAAAAAAGTTGAAATCAAAAATATCAAAGAAACCAGCTTAATGAGTGTAGATGCTGAAGGAAACGAAACAGATAAGAGCTTATTAACTGAAAAGTCAACAGATGTTGCTCCGCTTTACTTACGAGTAACAACTCATGACAATAAAGTGACAAGACTTGCTGTTGATAAGATAGAAGAAGTGGTTAAAGATGGGGAAACTTTATATAAAGTTACTGCAACTGCGCCTGATTTAGTTCAGCATACAGATTCTTCGAAATTAGCTAACGAGTATGTTTATTATATAGCTAAACCAAAACCAAAAGTGGATAATGTTTACTATGATTTCGCTGAATTGGTTGAAGCTATTCAAAATAACCCAGAAGGTGAATATAAAATTGGACAAAGCTTAAATGCTACTAATATTAAACCAAATGGAAAATCTTATATTACTAAGAAATTTAAAGGTACGTTAACTAGTACNGATGGGAATAGGTTTGCTATTCATAACTTAAGCAATCCATTATTTGATGTTATTGAAAATTCTACAATTAAAGATTTAATTTTCTCTAACGTGAATATAAATAAACCAGGTACGGATCAAATAGCGACACTTGCAAAAGATGCTACAAATACGACAATTGAAAATGTTAAAATTACGGGTAGTATTGTTGGTGGTAATGATGTAGCTGGAGTTGTTAATAATTTAAATAATGGAAGCAAAATGAAAAATGTTTCTGTTATCGGAAAACTTCGCACAGAAGGTAAAAAAGGTTGGAGTATTTCTGGTTTAGTTAACAACCAAAGAAAAGCAAATATTGAAAAAGTTTATACAGATGTAGAAATCACTGGTGAAAGAGCTCGTGGTTCAGCTTTAGTTTCAACACTTGATAGGGGTATGGACCCAATGGATGTAAGAGCTAACGGACATATTAAAAAAGCTGTAGCAAAAGGGTCAATTAACTTGAAAAACAATGTAGAGACAGGTGGAGTTATTACTAAAAACTGGCCATACGGATTTTTAGAAGATGTTATTAGTTATGTAAAAGTAACTAACGCTGAAAAACTTTATGGTTCAGGTGATATTGGAGATGATGACTTTGGGTTCCCTTATTTAAGTAGAGTTGTCAGCGTAGCTGGGGAAGCTACTGGTAATGTGACAAGAAAAAATGCGGACAAACTTAAAGAAATCTCTAAAGAAGAAGCTGATAAAAGATTAGAAAGTTTCGATATTACATCTAAAGATTTTGAAGCTCCAACATTATTAGTAGATAAGTTAAATAATAATCTCCCAAAATCTGATACGTATAAAGAGATTCAAGATTATAATGCAGAACGTGAACTTGCTTACCGAAATGTGGAAAAACTTCAACCGTTCTACAACAAAGAATGGATTATCAATCAAGGAAATAAAATTCCTGCTGGTTCTAAATTATTAACGACTGAAGTATTATCTGTAACTGGTATGAAAGATGGTCAATTCGTGACTGACTTATCAAGTGTTGATAAAATAATGATTCATTACGCTGATGGTACTAAAGAAGAAATGACGGTTGCTTCTAAGGATTCAAACGTAGCACAAGTTCGTGAATATAGTATTACAGGTCTAGATGGCATTGTTTACACACCAAATATGGTGGATAAGAATCGTGACAAACTAATTGCTGATGTGAAAGAAAAATTAGCAAGTGTCGAATTGATTTCACCTGAAGTGCGTGCATTAATGGACAAACGTAACAAACCAGCTGAGAATAGTGACAATCATAAGAACAATTACATTCGTAACTTGTTCCTTGAAGAAAGCTTTGAAGAAGTTCGAGGAAACCTTGATAAACTTGTGAAAGCTTTAGTTGAGAATGAAGACCACCAATTAAATGGTGACGAAGCTGCAATGAAAGCTCTTGTTAAGAAAGTAGACGAAAACAAAGCGAAAATTATGATGGGTCTTACTTATCTAAATCGTTACTATGGATTTAAATACGACGAAAAATCAATGAAAGATCTTATGATGTTCAAACCTGACTTCTATGGTAAGAATGTAAATATCTTAGATTTCTTGATTAAGATCGGTTCTAGAGAAAATAACATTAAAGGTAACAGAACATTAGAAGCTTATCGAGAAACGATCGGTGGAACGATTGGTATTGGTGAGTTGAACGGTTTATTAAACTATAATATGCGTTTATTCACAAACGAAACTGATATTAACACCTGGTATAAGAAAGCTGTTTCACATACAAACTATGTCGTTGAGAAACAATCATCAAATCCATTGTTTGCGGACAAGAAATATCGTTTATATGAAAACTTAAACAATGGCGAACATAGCAAATATATCTTGCCACTTCTGACTACAAAGAAAGCTCATATGTTCTTGATTTCAACATACAATACACTAGCATTTAGTGCGTTTGAGAAATATGGTAAGAATACAGAAGCTGAACGTGAAGCATTCAAGAAAGAAATTGACTTACGTGCACAAGAACAAATCAACTACTTAGACTTCTGGTCTCGCTTGGCGGCTGATAATGTACGTAATCAGTTGTTGAAATCTGAAAACATGGTTCCATCGGCTATCTGGGATAACCATGGTGCGCCAGGTGGATGGGTTGATAGAATGGGTCATACGAAGAACGGTGATTATGCTCCAATTCGTGAGTTCTATGGTCCAACTGGTAAATGGCATGGTGATAATGGTATGGGTGCGTATGCGTATATCTTTGATAGACCTCAAAACTCAGAAGCCGTGTACTATATCTGGTCAAGTATGATTAGTGATTTTGGTACATCAGCCTTTACTCATGAAACAACGCATATCAATGACCGTATGGCTTATTTAGGTGGTTGGGGACATCGTGAAGGTACAGACGTTGAAGCCTTTGCTCAAGGTATGTTACAATCGCCTGCGGTAACAAGTTCTAATGGTGATTATGGCGCATTGGGTCTAAATATGGCGTATGAGCGTAAAAATGATGGAAACCAATGGTATAACTACAATCCGAACTTGCTTGATAGTCGAGCTAAAATTGACCATTACATGAAGAACTATAACGAAGCGCTTATGATGCTCGACCATTTAGAAGCGGATGCCGTTATCGCGAAGAATGACGGAGATAACAATAAGTGGTTCAAGAAGATGGACAAGAAATGGCGTGAAAAAGCTGATCGAAATGGTTTAGTTGGACAACCACACCAATGGGATTTACTTCGTGACCTAAATGACGCGGAGAACAAGAAGAAATTGACAAGCATTGATGACCTTGTAGATGGTAATTACGTGACTAAGCATAATATGCCTGGAAATAAACATTATCGTGCTGAAGGTTTTGATACGGCATATCAAACTGTAAGTATGATGGCTGGAATTTACGGTGGTAATACAAGTCAAAGTGCTGTAGGTTCTATCTCGTTCAAACATAATACATTCCGTATGTGGGGTTACTTCGGATACTTGGATGGATTTGTCGGATATGCTTCTAACAAGTATAAACAAGAATCTAAAGCAGCTGGTAGACCAGGTCTTGGTGATGACTTCATCATTGAGAAAGTGTCTGGTGGTAAATTCCATACACTAGAAGAGTGGAAGAAAGAATGGTTCAAGGAAGTTAAAGCTAAAGGTGAAAAAGGTTTTGTTGAAATTGAAATCAATGGTGAGAAAATCTCAAACTATGCGGGACTTCAAGAGTTGTTCAACAAAGCGGTTGAAAATGACCTGAAAGCTGGTAATTCAAACCAAACAGTTGCACTTAAAGAAAAAGTTTACAAACAACTCTTACAGAAATCAGATGGATTTGCTGGTGATTTATTTACTAAAGCATAATTAAGTGTAATCAATAGTAAGAAAATGATAAAAAGGTAGATCAGCTTTGTCTGGATCTGCCTTTTTATGCTATACTTGAAATATGCATAGAAAAACAGTGATTGATTTTAGGGCTTTGGGGGAGAGATACACCTTTACCCAGCCGATTAAAGAGTTAAAAACGAGAGATGTATCAGAAGTGGCAGATTTGCTGGCACAAGTGGAAAGTTACCAAGAGCAAGGCTATTATGTGGTGGGCTATGTCAGCTACGAGGCTGCACCTGCTTTTGAGGAGAAATTAGCAGTTCATAAAGCTCCTTTACTGGCAGAGTATCTGCTATATTTTACAGTTCATGATAGGGTAGAAACTTCCCCTATTCCTCTGATTTATGACGAGGTTGATTTGCCTTCAAACTGGCAGGAAGTAACGTCTGCAGCAGACTATGAAAAGGCTATTGCCCAGATTCACCATCATTTGCGTCAGGGAGACACCTATCAGGTTAACTACACCGTCCAACTCAAGCAGGACTTAAGTGCCAATCCTTTTGCCATCTACAATCGTATGGTGGTAGAGCAGGAGGCGGGTTACAATGCTTATGTTGAACATGACGAGATGGCAGTGATTTCCATGAGCCCAGAGCTCTTTTTTGAGCAGAATGGCCGCGAGTTGACAACGCGACCAATGAAGGGAACGACTCAGCGTGGCATGACTGACCAAGAAGATCTTGAACAGTCTGGCTGGTTGGAGCAGGATCCTAAAAATCGGTCTGAAAATATGATGATCGTGGACCTCTTGCGCAATGATATGAACCGTATTTCTGAAGTGGGCAGTGAGCATGTAGAACGTCTTTGTCAAGTGGAACAGTATTCAACTGTGTGGCAGATGACTTCGACCATCAAGAGTCAATTGCGAGAGGATGTTGACCTTGTTGAAATCTTCCGTTCTCTGTTTCCTTGTGGATCCATAACGGGAGCTCCGAAAATTGCGACTATGGAAATCATCAAGAACTTGGAGCCCCAACCGCGTGGAGTCTACTGTGGAACGATTGGTCTTTTACTTCCAAATGGACGACGGATTTTTAATGTTGCTATCCGTACTATTCAACTTCACAAAGGTCAAGCCATCTATGGAGTTGGTGGAGGTATTACATGGGATAGCACATGGGAATCTGAATACCGTGAAGTTCATCAAAAGGCAGCTGTTCTCTATCGTAAACAAGCTCGTTTTCAGCTGATTACTACTGGAAAAATCAGCCAGAAGAACTTGCTGTTTGAAGAACAACATCTGGAAAGATTGAGAAAAGCTAGTCGCTATTTTGCCTTTCCTTTTGATGTAGAAGAACTGAGACAAGAGATAGAGAAGGAGTGTCAGTCTTGTGATATTGTTCAAGACTATCGCTTGCGAATTAGTCTCAGCAAGTCTGGAGAGATTGAAGTCAGTCGCCAAATCTTAACACCCCTTAGTACAAGCTTTTGTCAAGCTCAACTTTGTCTGCAGGAAGCGGATTTACAGCAAGCTTTCACCTACTTCAAAACGAGTTACCGACCTCACTTGAACCTAGGGAAACAAGAGAAGATTTACTACAATAAGTCAGGAGAACTTCTTGAAACCTCTATCGGAAATTTGGTTCTGAAAATAGCTGGGAAACTCTACACACCGCCTATCCGACTAGGAATCTTGCCAGGGATTTACCGTCAGCATTTACTGGAAACAGGACAGGCAGAAGAGAAAGTCTTGACTTTAAAAGATTTAGCTCAAGCAGAAGCTATTTACGGCTGTAATGCAGTGAGAGGCTTGTATGAGTTAAGCCTTGAGGAGAACTAGATGAAACTGATATTTTTACACGGGTTAGGGCAGTCAGCAGAGTCTTGGAAAGAAGCTCGGAATCTACTGACAGATTATCCTTCTGAGGCTATCGAGTTATTTCCTTCTACAGTTAGCAACTATCAACAAGCCAAGGAACGAGTTTATCAGCATCTAGCTCAAGAGACAGAACCTTTTATTTTGGTTGGATTGTCCTTAGGTGCTGCCCTGGCACTAGAGCTATCTAGTTACGATTTACCAAATCTTCAAGGTTTAGTTTTGTCAGGTTGCCCTCTGAAATTAGCTGGAAATATCTTATTTAAAATCCAGTTGATGATTTTTAAACTACTTCCAAAAAGTTTTTTTGAAAAACGGGGAGCAAACAAAGCTCTTATGGTCGGAGTTTCTGAGGAATTGAAGACACTTGATTTAACGGATATAGCAGGAATTTGCCCCTATCCAACCTTACTAATTTGTAGCAGCAAAGATAAACCGAATCTTAGTTCTATGAGAAGTCTTAATAAACTAATATCAGAATCCCAATTTCAGATTATCCCAGACGGTCCTCATGTTTTGAACGAAGATAAACCAGAAGAGTTTGCTGGGACAGTCAAAGATTTTCTTGAATCGTTAAAATAAGTTTGATAAAATACTATTGAAATCGATAACATCGTTATGGGAGAAAGAAATGAACAAACGTCTATTTTTAAAAATGAGTCTAGCTAGCTTGCCAGTTTTAGCCTTGTTTTCACAACCAGTTTTAGCGGAAGAAAATATCCATTTTTCTAGCTGTAAGGAAGCTTGGGCGAATGGATACGCGGATATCCATGAGGGGGATCCTGGTTATTCTGCCAAGTTAGACCGTGATCATGATGGTGTAGCTTGTGAATTGAAAAATGCCCCAAAAGGTGCTTTCAAAGCAAAACAATCAACGGCGGCTCAAACTGATACAAGTTCAGCAACAGCAAGTGGCTGGGTTAAGCAGGATGGTGCTTGGTACTACTTTGATGGAAATGGAAATCCAGTGAAAAACGCTTGGCAGGGAAGTTATTACCTGAAAGAAGATGGTCAAATGGCACAGAGCGAATGGATTTATGATGCTTCTTACCAAGCTTGGTATTACTTAAAATCAGATGGTTCTTATGCTCGCAATGCATGGCAAGGAAATTATTATTTGAAATCAGATGGCAAAATGGCAAAGAACGAGCGAGTTGATGGCGGACGTTATTATGTAGATGCTTCAGGTCTCTGGAAACCATAAATCAGATAAAATTTAGAAAGTTAATGCAAACCTTTGCATAAGTAACTAAATTTTGTTATACTAGTACTGTAAGCATTTTCAATTACTACACAATGAAAAAGGAGAATATGATGAGTCAAAAGATTATTGGGATTGACCTTGGTGGAACTTCTATCAAATTTGCAATCTTGACAACAGCAGGAGAAATCCAAGAAAAATGGTCAATCAAGACCAACATTTTAGATGAGGGAAGTCATATCGTAGATGATATGATTGAGTCTATTCAACATCGTTTGGACTTGCTTGGATTGGCAGCAACGGACTTCCAAGGTATTGGAATGGGTTCACCAGGTGTGGTTGACCGTGAAAAAGGGACTGTTATCGGTGCCTACAACCTCAACTGGAAAACCCTTCAACCAATTAAAGAAAAGATTGAAAAAGCCTTGGGCATTCCTTTTTTCATCGATAATGATGCCAACGTAGCAGCTCTTGGTGAGCGTTGGATGGGGGCTGGTGATAACCAACCAGATGTTGTCTTTATGACACTCGGTACTGGTGTTGGTGGCGGTATCGTCGCAGAAGGCAAATTGCTTCACGGTATTGCTGGTGCAGCAGGTGAACTTGGTCACATCACTGTTGACTTTGACCAACCAATCGCATGTACTTGCGGTAAGAAAGGCTGCCTTGAGACAGTGGCTTCTGCAACAGGGATTGTCAACTTGACTCGTCGCTATGCGGATGAATACGAAGGCGATGCAGAGTTGAAACGCTTGATTGATAATGGAGAAGAAGTTACTGCTAAGACTGTCTTTGACCTTGCAAAAGAAGGAGACGACCTTGCTTTAATCGTTTACCGCAACTTCTCGCGTTACTTGGGAATCGCTTGTGCCAACATCGGCTCAATCCTAAACCCATCAACAATCGTCATCGGTGGCGGTGTATCAGCTGCAGGAGAATTCCTTCTACAAGGTGTTCAAAAAGTCTACGATGAAAATACTTTCCCACAAGTACGTTTGACAACGAAATTGGCTCTTGCAACTCTAGGAAACGATGCTGGAGTTATCGGAGCAGCATCACTTGTATTGCAATAAAATAATAAAAGGGGGAAAAATGCTAACCTAGAGTTAGTAATGTTCCTCTTTTCTTTTTTATGCTATACTAGTTAGGAAATAAATGAGGTGAGAGTAAATGACAAAAGCAGATACGATTTTTAAAGAGAATATTGAACGAATCCTCAAAGACGGTGTCTTTTCTGAGCAGGCTCGTCCCAAGTACAAGGATGGGACCGTTGCCAATTCCAAGTATGTAACGGGTGCCTTTGCAGAGTATGACTTGGCAAAAGGAGAATTCCCCATTACAACCTTGCGTCCTATCGCTATCAAATCCGCCATTAAGGAAGTTCTCTGGATTTACCAAGACCAGTCTAATAGCTTAGAGGTGCTCAATGACAAGTACAATGTTCACTACTGGAATGACTGGGAAGTGGAAAATACAGGAACCATCGGTGAGCGCTATGGTGCTATTGTTAAGAAACACGATATTATCAATAAGCTTCTCAAACAGTTGGAAGCCAACCCT
Organism: Streptococcus mitis; assembly: GCF_003944325.1. Lineage (GTDB taxonomy): Bacteria > Bacillota > Bacilli > Lactobacillales > Streptococcaceae > Streptococcus > Streptococcus mitis_CW. The sequence continues at coordinate 23,511 of NZ_RJPX01000016.1, forward strand.
TGGAACCGCCGCAATATCATTTCGCTCTGGGATTACCAAGCTTTCGAAGAGACAGATGGGTTGCTTCCATGCGCCTTTCAGACTATGTTTGATGTACGTCGTGTTGATGGAGAAATCTATCTGGATGCGACCTTGACGCAACGCTCCAATGATATGCTGGTGGCCCACCACATCAATGCTATGCAGTATGTGGCTCTTCAAATGATGATTGCCAAACATTTTGGCTGGAAGGTTGGAAAGTTCTTCTACTTTATCAACAACCTCCATATCTATGACAATCAATTTGAACAAGCTCAGGAATTGCTTCGTCGGGATCCGTCAAACTGTCAACCACGTTTGGTTTTGAATGTGCCAGATGGGACTAATTTCTTTGATATTAAAGCAGAAGATTTTGAGTTGGTGGATTATGACCCTGTCAAGCCACAGTTGAAGTTTGACCTAGCTATTTAAAAGAATAGAAAAAAGAAGTTGAGACAATGAATCCCAACTTCTTTTATTTCTTAACGTGATACGCGGCGACGAGCTGCTTTTTTACGGTTTTCTTCGATGAAAGCTGCTTTTTGCTCTTCTGGTTCGATCACTTTCTTTTTAAATGCGTATACTGCACCTGCGACGGCAGCGACAGTTCCTGCGACACCTGTTACAAGACCTTTAGCGAATCCTTTAGCCATGAGTCTTCCTCCTTTATCTTCTTAATCAGCCAGCCCCCCTCAAGAGGTCACATTTTTCTGACTGACCTTTTTGTGTTATAATAATAGTAACGAAAAAATGGGAATTTTTCAAGGAAAAAAGATGAAAACAAAAATAATTGTGATTGTTGGACCGACTGCTGTTGGAAAGACGGCTCTAGCCATTGAAGTGGCCAAGCGTTTTAATGGCGAAGTGGTTAGTGGCGATAGTCAGCAAGTCTATCGAGGTCTAGATATTGGGACGGCTAAGGCTAGTCCAGAAGAGCAGGCAGCTGTTCCCCATCATTTAATCGATGTTAGAGAGGTAACCGAGTCTTACTCGGCTTTTGATTTTGTTTCAGAAGCTAAGATGGCTATTGAGGATATTCATGGTCGTGGCAAGCTAGCCATTATTGCTGGTGGGACTGGGCTTTATATCCAGAGTTTGCTTGAAGGTTACCACCTGGGTGGGGAGACACCTCATAAGGAGATTTTGGCCTATCGGGCTAGTTTGGAGCCCTATACAGATGAGGAATTAGCTCATCTTGTGGCGCAAGCAGGCCTTGAAATTCCTCAGTTTAATCGTCGTCGTGCTATGCGTGCCTTGGAAATTGCCCATTTTGGTCAGAATTTGGAAAATCAGGAGAGTCTGTATGAACCGCTGATTATTTGCTTGGATGATGAACGAAGTCAACTTTATGAGCGTATCAACCACCGCGTGGACTTGATGTTTGAGGCTGGGCTTTTGGATGAGGCCAAGTGGCTTTTTGACCATTATCCAGATGTGCAGGCTGCTAAAGGAATTGGCTATAAGGAACTCTTTCCGTATTTCCGTGGGGAGCAGACCTTGGAGGAAGCTAGTGAGAGTCTCAAACAGGCGACTCGTCGTTTTGCTAAGCGTCAGTTGACCTGGTTCCGTAATCGTATGCAGGTCACTTTTTATCAGATAGGCGAGTCTGGCGTGGAGGACCGCATTTTAAGCCAGATAGAGGAGTTTTTAGATGATTGAAACGGAGAAAAAAGAGGAACGGGTTCTGCTGATTGGTGTAGAATTGCAGGGAATGGACAATTTTGATCTCTCCATGGAAGAATTGGCCAGTTTAGCGAAAACGGCAGGGGCAGTCGTTGTAGATAGCTACAAACAAAAACGTGAAAAGTATGATTCCAAGACCTTCATCGGCTCTGGTAAGTTGGAAGAGATTGCGCTTATGGTGGATGCAGAAGAAATCACCACTGTCATTGTCAACAACCGCTTGACTCCAAGGCAAAATGTCAATCTAGAGGAAGTTCTCGGTGTTAAGGTTATTGACCGTATGCAGTTGATTTTGGATATCTTTGCCATGCGGGCTCGAAGCCATGAAGGAAAACTCCAAGTCCACCTAGCCCAGCTCAAATATCTCTTGCCTCGCTTGGTTGGTCAGGGGATAATGCTCAGCCGTCAGGCAGGGGGAATAGGATCCCGTGGACCTGGTGAAAGCCAGTTGGAGCTGAACCGTCGTAGCGTTCGCAATCAAATCACGGATATAGAGCGCCAGCTCAAGGTGGTTGAGAAGAATCGGGCGACTGTCAGAGAAAAACGTTTGGAGTCTAGCACCTTTAAGATTGGTTTGATTGGTTATACCAATGCTGGGAAGTCAACTATTATGAACACCTTGACTAGCAAGACCCAGTATGAGGCTGACGAGCTCTTTGCGACTCTAGATGCGACGACTAAAAGTATCCATCTTGGGGGCAATCTTCAAGTAACTTTGACAGATACCGTGGGCTTTATCCAAGATTTGCCGACAGAGTTGGTGTCCAGTTTCAAGTCAACCTTGGAAGAAAGCAAGCATGTGGACCTTCTGGTTCATGTTATCGATGCCAGCAATCCTTACCATGAGGAGCATGAAAAAACAGTTCTGTCTATCATGAAAGACTTGGACATGGAAGATATTCCTCGCCTGACCCTTTATAATAAAGCGGATTTGGTGGAGGATTTTACGCCGACCCAAACACCTTATGCCCTCATTTCTGCCAAGTCTGAGGATAGTCGTGAGAATTTGCAGGCTTTGTTTTTAGAGAAAATCAAGGATATTTTTGAAGTCTTTATCCTGCGCGTGCCTTTTTCCAAGTCCTACAAGATTCATGATTTAGAAAGTGTTGCGATTTTGGAAGAGCGTGACTATCAGGAGGACGGCGAAGTGATTAGAGGCTACATTTCTGAGAAAAACAAATGGAGGTTAGAAGAATTTTATGACTGATATCAAAACATTAGCTCTAAAATATGGGGGCTATACAAGTCTGGACAAGGTCTATCTGGATCAACTTCTAGCTGGCAAGACAGAGCAGGAGCAGTTGGCTCTCATTACTCCTCCGCCTAGTGTGGTCAATGCCTACTTTGCAGAACTCTACCAGAAAAAGAGTCCTGAGGTTGCGACGGATTATTTTGCGGAACTCAGTCAGGAACTGAATCTTTACAATACTGAGCCAAGTTTCACCCTAGAAAGTAAGCCTTTTATTCGGCTTAATCTATCTGGTAAATCCTTTGGTTTTTGTTATGAGAGTGATGGTCTAGGTCGGATTTTCTCTGAAAATAAAGAGGTTATTTCAGAAGACTTGTTCTTTGAAATTGCGCAAATTTTTCCCCATCAGCTGGTCTTTGAGGAGTCTGGCAAGATTTACATGAAGGCTGTCGGGGACGAAGAAGTTGTTAGTGTGGAGAGTCTCACAGCTTTGACTGATTTGGAAAGCTTGGCTGATGGTCGTAAACGTCTCAAAGGCTACAGCCAAGAGGATTTATTGCAAGAAGCTGCTGCTTTTTCTGGCAAGCGCTATTTCCGATCGGAAAACCGCACAGCTATGTTATATATTGATTAATTAGAAAGTATCGAATGGATATTCAATTTTTAGGAACAGGGGCTGGTCAGCCCTCTAAAGCCCGCAACGTTTCAAGTCTTGCCCTGAAACTTTTGGATGAGATTAACGAAGTTTGGCTCTTTGACTGTGGAGAAGGAACGCAAAATCGCATTCTGGAAACCACAATTCGACCACGTAAGGTCAGCAAAATCTTTATCACCCACCTACATGGAGACCACATTTTTGGCCTGCCAGGTTTCCTTTCTAGCCGTGCCTTTCAGGCCAATGAAGAGCAGACAGATTTGAAAATCTATGGACCTCAAGGGATCAAGTCATTTGTCTTAACCAGTCTTCGTGTGTCAGGTTCTCGTCTGCCCTACCGCATTCATTTTCATGAGTTTGACCAAGACTCTTTAGGAAAAATCCTTGAGACCGATAAGTTTACGGTGTATGCAGAGGAGCTGGACCACACTATTTTCTGTGTTGGCTATCGTGTTATCCAAAAGGATTTAGAAGGAACGCTGGATGCTGAAAAACTCAAGGCAGCTGGTGTCCCATTTGGCCCGCTTTTTGGAAAAATCAAAAACGGTCAGGATGTTGTTCTCGAAGATGGGACTAAAATCAAGGCTGCTGACTATATCTCAGCGCCACGTCCAGGTAAGATTATTACCATTCTTGGTGACACCCGAAAAACAAATGCCAGCGTGCGTCTGGCTATCAATGCTGATGTCTTGGTTCATGAATCGACTTATGGCAAGGGCGATGAAATAATTGCTCGTAATCATGGTCACTCTACTAACATGCAAGCTGCACAAGTAGCGGTAGAAGCAGGTGCCAAACGCCTCTTACTCAACCACATCAGTGCTCGTTTTCTCTCAAAAGATATCAGCAAACTCAAGAAAGACGCTGCTAGTGTCTTTGAAAACGTCCATGTGGTCAAAGACTTGGAAGAGGTGGAAATCTAAAAGACTGAGAAAGGATAAGTATGCCTACTATTCTTATTACCGGAGCTAGCGGTGGTCTAGCCCAAGAAATGGTCAAACTCCTGCCCAATGACCAACTCATCTTGCTTGGTAGAAATAAAGAAAAATTAGCTCAACTCTACGGAAATCATCCCCATGCAGAATTGATTGAAATAGACATTACCGATGATTCAGCCTTAGAAACTCTGGTAGCAGACCTCTATCTCCGCTATGGCAAGATTGATGTCTTAATTAACAACGCTGGTTACGGGATTTTTGAAGAATTTGACCAGATTTCTGATCAAGATATTCACCAGATGTTCGAGGTCAATACCTTTGCTTTGATGAATCTATCTCGGCGCCTTGCGGCTCGTATGAAGGAAGTCCGAAAAGGTCATATCATCAATATCGTCAGCATGGCAGGTTTGATTGCTACTGGCAAGTCTAGTCTTTACTCAGCCACTAAGTTTGCGGCCATTGGTTTTTCAAATGCCTTACGCCTCGAACTTCAGCCCTATGGAGTCTATGTTACAACAGTCAATCCAGGACCAATCCGTACAGGATTTTTCGACCAAGCCGACCCAGATGGCACCTATCTCAAATCGGTTGAACGTTTCCTGCTAGAACCAGATGCAGTGGCTAAAAAGATTGTTAAGTGTATAGGAAAAAACAAACGAGAACTTAACCTACCAATATTGTTGAACCTAGCCCATAAGTTTTATAGTATTTTTCCCAAGCTAGCTGACAAGTTGGCAGGGGAGACTTTTAATTATAAATAAAAAAAGTTGTTCCTAAAATGGAGCAACTTTTTTTGACGATTAGAATAAATCAATTCCAGTCTTATTTAATGCGTGGCAGTGATAGGTGAAGGCGTTAATAAAATTAGAGTAGTATTGCTGATCAATAAATTTTGCGCTTTGAAGATAATTAAATAGATTTTTGGCTAGGGGAATAGCCTCGGGTTTATTCCATCTAAATTGATTGTAAACATGTTCAACTTCTAGAAACATGAGGGGAATAGCTAGATAGCCTCGTTCGAAGGTCTGAAGTGATTTAATTTTTTTAATAATATCGTCAGCCTTTTGATAGTAACCCAGTTCAGAGAAGTATTTTGCGGAGAAAGTGAGAGCATTTAAAATGCGGATGTAGGTGTCAGTATTGGCACTTTCTTTGTACATAAGTAGTAATTGTTTGGTCATATGATCAATAAGTTCCATCGGACAATGATTGACAATGACGCGATAAATTTCAAGTTCGATACTATTAAAGACATCAGATTTCATTAAATGATTGATAATGTTTTGAATTCTGGCAACAGTTTCAGAACTTTTTGATATGGTTGGATAATGTCTTAATTTAATAGATTTGAAAATCATCTCTGCTTGAAGTGGGTTGTCTTTTAGATAGACATCAAATAATTTTTCGTATTCTTCAATATAAGTGAGGATATCTTCTTCATGGACCACATGCTTACCAAATTCTATAGCTGGTAATTCTAAGCAGTCTCCACCTTTATTTGCATAGGCGAGAACAAAATCGTTCCATTCCACTCCGATAACAATTAACAGTTTGGCAAAATTTTCAAGTGAAATTCCTTTGTCTCCTTTTTCAAATTGACTTAGGAACTGTGGTGATACGATATCTGAGGCGGCTTCCTTTAGGCTGAGGCCTCGTGCTTCGCGCAGGTACTTAAATGTAGCTCCAAATGGATATAGGTTTTCCATAAATAGTCTCCTTACATACTTCTAAGACTATTATACAAAAATTTAGAGAAAAAAATGGAGAAAGAAAACTATAGTTACAAAATATTAGAANTCTGTGCTATTTTTTGTTTTTATGAACAAGATTGAAACTATAGTTTAAATGACGAAAAAATAGATAGGTAATGTACAATCAGTTCTGTAAACACAAAAAGGAATAAATTCCTTATAGTAGAGTTAACACCTCTTACTATAAGAGATTTATTCCTAATGTGGTCATGAATAGTTTTTGAGAATAGAGGAAAAGATTTGATGAACCAAACTCAAATTACTTATTAATGCACTGAGTAACGGTGGGCAATATCTACGATATTATCAGCTATAAGGTCTGCGGTTAAATGAGAACCTCCATTATCTAGCTCTTCAAACCAATTTTTCAATACAACATTTGTAACAGGAGAAACAGTATCAGGAGCAATATGATAATTCTTCCTTAAAAACTGTTCTACTTCATCTCTGAGAGTTTGTTCTTTACTTGACAAAATCATATCGTTTCCTCCTTAACTAGGGTTAGTCTATCTGCAATTCTTTGATCACATATACACAATTACGTATCATTCTGATATTTTCCCAAAAGAATTTCAGCGGTTTGTTCTAAGGTATTAAACCCTTGGAAATAATTATCTAAAGTTTCTTTCAATCGTGTAACTTGACCATCAAGAACTGGACCAAATACTGCTGAAAAATGATGAATATTAATTCCAGATTTAGCATCTAACTCCAATCTATTTTTATAAACAAACTGAAAGTATTCTTTGTCAATTTCAAAAATTTTAGTTTCAGAATTATCAAGTTTTTGAAATTGATAACTTAGAACAACCGATTTTACATTCGGATTAAAAGGAATTTCATCTTTTGTTTTCCTCTGAGCCCATTTAATTGCTTGGCTGGGCTTAGATGTCACATAAAATCCTATACCAAAATCACAGTTACATTTACTATGATAGACATCTATTCCATCTTTTAACGAAGCAACTTGAGTAGATGTTGTTCCGTGATACCAAATTTTTGTACTGCTAAACTCCTTATTAAAGTTTAACTCTTTCATAAAATAATTATAGCATTTTTCTAGGATTTACGCACCTACTACCTGTTTCAATTCTAGTTTAGATAAGTCAACTACTTTAAAATCCTTCTAAAACTATTATACAAAATTTTAAAGAAAATACTGGAAAAAGTAAACTATAGTTACAAAATATTAGAATTCTATGCTAATTTTTTATTTTAAACAAAGTATAAATTTCTAATTATCTTTTTATATTTTCTTAAATGCTCGTAAAGCCTTATTCTATGTGCTTTCGAGTATTTTTACTGTAGGAAGATACTTCACGTTTCTTTGCATATTTCCTCATGTCTTAGCTGTCAGAAGTGGTAAATAAGTAGTAAATTCATTTGTACTACTAAGCAACAAGACGCTCCTGTTGCTTCTCTTTATTCAAGCGTTTCATTTCTGCCATTGCAGAATCGAATGTTGCATGTGCGTAATAGTTCAGCGTCATGGCTATATTAGCATGTCCCATAATGTACTGTAATGCCTTTGGATTCATTCCTGCATTTGCATAGTTGGTACAGAATGTATGTCGCAAACTATGTGGAGTGATGTGTGGCAATTTATCCTCGTTATACTTATTGTATTTCTTAACAAGACCTTTCATCATGCCGTTGTAATCACTTGCCACTTTTGGATAGTTCTTTCTATTAAGAAAGAGGAAATCACTATATCCATCAATCTCAACACGCTTATCATTCTTTCGATTCGCTAACACTCGCTTAAATGCTTGATAGGCTTCTTCAACCATAGGAACTTGACGTTCGCCACTTTTGGTCTTTGGTGTTTCAATGTAGTACCCAATTTCAGTATCTCTCAATAGCTGATGGTCTATATTGACAAGACGATTCTCAAAATCTAAATCTGGAAGTGTCAAACCACCAAACTCTGAAATACGAAGACCTGTTTTTAAGAGTATCAGAATTTCATCATAATTTTTGCTGTAGGTTTTATCAGCTTTTGCAAAGGCTAACAGTTTTTCTTCCTGTTCTTCTGTTAGTACGGTCTTAGGGACAGTATCATCATCAAGAACTGCTTTCAGTTGAAAGTCAAATGGATTCTTCCGAACACAATCATCTTGTATAGCAATATAGAATGAAGCCTTTAAAGAACGTTTGTAGTTATTGATGGTTTGATAAGCATAACCATTTTCACTCATTCTAATAGCCCATTCTTTAGCGTCTGATGGCTTAATACTGTCAATACTTCTTACACCTAACTTGTCTTTCTTCAAAATATCCATAAGATATTTGCGTCCAGTTTCAGTGTTTTTTCTAACCTTTGGTCTTTGAGCGTTCTGTTTTGCGTAAAGCTGGCAGAGTGTCATTTTCTTTCCTACAACATCAATACCATCATGAATGTCTTTCTGTAACTCTGCGATTTTCTCTCTAAGTGAGATACAATCACGCTTTCCTGCTGGTACTCGGTCTGTAGCCACAAGTTTCCACGAGTAAACAAATTGCGGTTCTCCAAATGAATCTATATATTTGTATAAGTATCTTCCGTCTTTTCGTTGGCTCTCTCCAGTCTTTAAGATTCGACCTTTATTGTCACGTCTTTTTTCTGACATGGCATTTGCTCCTTTCCTTTATGGAAAGAGCCTTGATACGACTTAATACTATTTTATCATATACAAGACCCTTTGGCGACGCTAGATTGCGTCCAATGTATCTATAATTTTTTCAAATTGTTTTCGTTTAATCTGAATACGATTGCCATTCATAATCAGCCAATTTGCATTTTTATTTTCCTCTGCCAAGCGTCGTAGCTTGTTTTCGCCAATACGAAAATATTTTGACGCTTCTTCAATGGTTAGGGTATAACGTTCCCAAATAGGAATGTCAGTCTGCTTCATAAAATCCTCCTTTCCAAATCACTTATTTGGATTTCATAAAAGTTGTTTTACCAGCAATCGAACAGCTTTAGCAAAGCTCACGGGAGTTCCACCCCTGCATGGTTCTCATGTAGCCATACTCATTGCCTGCGACGGTTTTATCACGCTCGGACTATTGACTGTATGGGAGTATCATTATCACGATAAGAATGTCGTTGCAGGCAATCCTGCTAAAGATTGCTTCTCGGATCACTAACATGAATCGCTCGCTATCTTTATAAGATAGGTCATGGCGGTTAGTTCCGTTGGCTCTTTTCTTATCGAAACGTATTCGATTACTTTTATTCAGTTTTCAAAGAACAATGGCTCGTTAGCCTATCAAAACACATTGAAAGCTCAATATGCTTTGGTGGAATAACAAACCTCCCTGTTCGGGAAGCGTGGAATGGTTTAGCACGCTTCCACGAAAGGAGAGAGGATATTACTTAATTTCAAATGACAAAATCTTTGTAATCAGTCTGGTTTCCATTCTTCCACGTAAGACTTCATCAACGACCATACTTTGATTGCCATATTCATCTTTCATAAGTCGTAGGGAACGCTTCGTTATGTACCCTCTGTAATGATGTAGAATCTGGTTAATCGCTTCGGTATCGCCATCTGTTGCCTTTACAATGAGAGGAAAGGGAATCATAGGATATTGTGTTTTCATTCTTCAAATTCCTCCATAAACTTTTTAATTAAGGCTAGTCCACTGGTTCTATGCCGATAGACAGTAGAACGGTTCAATTTCAACAGGTCTGCAATTTCTGAATCGCTCATGTCCATAAAGTAAAACAGCAGTAGAATTTCACGTTTCTTGTCTGGCAACTCACGTAATGCTTCACTCAACAAATCATTTTCAACGCCTACTGATAACCCATTGAGTGTAAAAATCTGAAAGTCAGTTGAATAGTTATCTGTTGTCGCAAACTGGCTAACAAGATAATCGCCAACATCCGAAAAGGACACCTCACGCTTTGCAATCCTTGAAAGATAAAGCATATAATTCTTTCGCTCGTCTTCCATAGCACGTTTACAGATATAGTCAAACTGATTTTCTATTGTGGTATGAAAAGAAGATGGTTTCATGTTTCTCACCCCCTTTCTGTCTAGGAAAGGAAGTGAGCCTTGCTCGTTTATCTCCTTTCACTCTTAGTCCCAATGTGAAAGGGGGATTTGTTGCATTACTGATAAATAAACTTTGTAAAAAAGTTCTGAATAGCCAAAAAAGCATATAAACAGATTTATTTCTCTGTTTACATGCTTCTGTTATTCTATCTATATGATATATAAAACCACATTGGTGGACGTACTTATCTATTGCAGATAGACGACTTTTTTTGACAAGAACCCAATGTAAGGAAATTTATTGTATATGATGTACTTCATGGCGACGTTGACCTCCAACAAACCGCCATTTGGAAGTAATATACAATATTTTAACAGCGTAAATAGCACTACCATATAACGGTTTTTTTTATTGGCGTTTAGTAGTGCTTTTTATTAAATATAAACCTATAAACCATATAACACGTTTTTCTATACCTGTTTTTAATTCAGTAGGGACAATAAAATGTATAGAGGTGGTCTACTATGCGTAAAAAAGAAGATAAATATGATTTTAGAGCCTTTGGTTTAGCCATTAAAGAAGCTCGATTGAAACGAGGTTTAACTCGTGAACAAGTGGGAGCATTGATTGAAATTGACCCACGGTACTTAACTAATATTGAAAATAAAGGGCAACACCCCAGCATACAAGTTCTTTATGACCTTGTATCGTTACTTCATGTTTCCGTTGATGAATTTTTCTTACCTGCTAATAACTTGGTAAAAAGCACCCGACGATTACAGATAGAGAAATACATGGATAGCTTTACAGACAAAGAACTATCCTTAATGGAATCTTTAGCCAGCGGTATCAACGAAGCAAGAAACATCGAAGACTAATTAAAAGAATCCATACATAACGGAAAGAGCCGATAAAATGAGATTGTATTAATCTCATTTTATCGGCTCTGCGTCTTTGCGTCTGGCTCTGTAATCACAGTTACTTTGAACTGCTTTATTTCAATTAAATTTTCTTGTCTGCATTTCGGACAATAGAGGGGGAATTTTTTTAATTCAGTATCTTCCCTTATCTTTAATCGTGTTTTATTTCCACATACAGGACACAATATCCACTTGTAGTTTATAATAACTATCTCCTCCTTTACACTTTAATTCAAATCTTTATTAAAAAATATTTCATCTTATTTAACAAGAAACCATATTTATATAACAACATAAAATACACTAAGTTATTTTATTGAACATATATCGTACTTTATCTATCCGACTATTTGGACGACGGGGCTGGCAAACAGGTTCACCGGTAGTAACATGGTACCCTTTTAACTCTGTTAAACAAACACTACGTCCATTTGTAAAGAAAGTTAAATCACTACGATATTCTTGAATACACCGAGCAGGGATTTCTCCACTAAGAATGACCTCATTATTTTTCAATTGAGTGTCTACGATGTTCGCACAATATTTAGGAGCATCGTTGTATGCTCGTGAAAGATATTCCTGTGGCGCATAAATTTTAAAACTAAGATATGGCTCTAACAATTCTGTTCCAGCTTTTTTTAAGACTTGTTCCAATACAATAGGAGCAAGCATCCGAAAATCTGCTGGGGTACTAACAGGGCTATAGTATAAGCCATACTTAAAACAGATTTTACAGTCCGTCACATTCCAACCATACAATCCTTGTTCACAGCCATAGCGTATCCCCTCCATAACTGCATTTTGAAACGATTGATTTAAGTATCCAAGAGAAACCGAGCTCTCATACTGTACTCCGCTCCCTAATGGAAGCGGTGCTACAGAAAGACCAATGGAAGCCCAGAAGGGATTCGGTGGCACTTCGATGTGAATGGTATACTCTGCTTTTTTTAACGGTCTTTCCATATAAATGACTGTAGGCTTTTTTATTTTTACCTCCACATGATACTTTTCTTGCAATAGAGCACAAGTCACTTCCATTTGTACTTTCCCTAAGAAAGAAAGTATGATTTCATGTGTCGTAGAATCCACATAATATTGTAGAAGCGGGTCACTGTCGGAGATTTCTAAAAGTGCATCAAGTAACATTTCCCTTTGTTGAGGTTTGCTCGGTTCAACAGTTGTTTGCAGCAGAGGGAGCGGATTTTCAATTCTCTCTCTCTGTGGCAATAGCTTTGTATCTCCAAGAACACTATTTAGCTTCAAAAACTCATTCTGCAAAATAACAATTTCCCCGGAATAAGCCTTATCAATTTTACATAATTCACCATTTATTGAAGTATACATTTCTGTAATTTTTATTTTTTCCTTTTCCGATATTCTAACCGAATCCCGCAAATGCAGGATTCCGCCATAAAGGCGTACATATGCAAGACGTTGTCTTTCTTCCGAATATTCAATTTTGAAGACATTTCCGCAAAGTTCAGACTTCTTTCTGTATGTTGATGAATAAAATTTATTCGTTATCACTTCTATAAGCTGCTCAATCCCTATGTTGCTTTTTGCGCTTCCATGATAAACAGGGTACAAGGAGCAATTCTGAAATCTTATGCTTTCCTCTTGTTCGAGTTCCAATGCTTCTAATGATTTACCGGACATATATTTCTCTAAAAGGTCATCGTTTCCCTCTATTACCGTATCCCATTGTTCAGATTCGGTAAAGTTCGTCACACACATATTAGGATACAGTTCTACCTTCTGTTTGATTACAATTTCGGCAGAAAGTTTCTCTTTAATATCCTGATAAACCGTTGATAAATCAATTCCATTTTGGTCAATCTTATTGATAAAAAAGATTGTGGGAATCCCCATTTTCCTAAGTGCATGAAATAATATACGAGTTTGTGCTTGTACGCCATCTTTTGCAGAAATCAGTAGAATTGCCCCATCTAAAACTGATAATGAACGATATACTTCTGCTAAGAAATCCATATGTCCTGGCGTGTCTATGATGTTCACCTTCGTATTTTCCCACTGAAAAGAGGTTATTCCTGTCTGAATTGTAATTCCTCTCTGACGTTCTAAAAGCGTATTATCCGTCCTCGTTGTACCTTTGTCCACGCTTCCTAATTCTGTAATCGCTCCACTGTTATATAATAAGCTTTCTGTTAAGGTAGTTTTTCCCGCATCAACATGAGCTAAAACTCCAATATTAATAATTTTCATGTGATTTTCCTCCATTCAAAAGCCCAAAAGGGCATAAAAATCCCAGTGATAAATACTCTTATCACTGGGATTTTTATGCATAACCATAGGCATACAAAGCATACAGATATTCTCCGGATACTTTAGAATCACATGATAAAGGTATTCTTAAACTGGGTACAAAAAACTAAGCCCTCCTAAAAAAGGACATCCAATTATTTGTTCCCACTATCAAATTGACAGTTTATTTAAGAATACCTTGCCGCATATTTATTAACTCCTTTTAAATAGATACTTAAATTATAGCACGTAAGAGCATATTTGTAAAGGAATCTCCAATTTTTTATCAAAGAGAGTACGTGATTACAAAATAGCTGTAATAATGTACCAATATTTGTTATTCTATAATCTTCCAATTACTCCCGTTCTTTTCAAGTACCAAATCAAATTGAGATACCTGCGTTGCTTTGGTCTGCTGGTCGATATACTCCACTGTCAGCGATACCGTGACTTGATTATCCTTACGATTGTGAATAGGATTTACCAGTTCTTGAAAGATGTACTCTTTTCCGATTGGTTTTAATATCCCGTCATTCACATAGTAGGAAAGTTCACTGGCTGTCGCTGTAGGATAGAGCTTGAAGAACGTCGTTAAAAACTCATTGATTTCATTGGTTGTAATGGAATCAACCGTCCCCTCACTTTCAATGGCTTTTGGTTTATAACTTGATTTCTTAGGTATGTTGGTAATGGTCGGATTCTTAACCAGTACCATATTTCCAGAACCATCTACATAGACACTCACTATATAAGCAGAGTGGACGGTCTTTGTATTTTCTCCCTCTGTAATGAGCTGGTCTACACTGTAGGTTACATTAAACTCATTGTCGCCAGTTGGCTCTACCGTCCATATCTGAAATCCTCTTACAGAAGACGATACAGGAATATCTTTGCGTACTGTATCAACATTGAGAGCTTGAAGTTCATCTGTCAGATAGCCTTTTAGACTTTCCATTCGATTATCAATGGACTTATCGGATTGCTCCCATGAATAGTAGACTTTCGCAAAGTTCTCTACAAAATTTTCTACATGATGAGTATCAACGTATTCCTTTTCTATGATAGTTGTTTCGTGAATAGTATGAGTATCTATAGCTGTAAAGTGCTTGAATATCGCAAAGCTGAAACTAAGCCCTAAAAGTACCCACAAGGCAATCACAACCTTTTTATGAGGATTGACCTTATAGACACGAGGTTTCTTTTCCTTTGGTATCTGTTTTTCTTTATTCTGATTTTTTCTAAATTTCATCATTAAATCTTCCTTTCTCATTGTTTGATTCGTCCTGCTCCCACTAAATGCTGTTGCCAGTAGGAGCTTGTTAAGTCGGCATAACCGATTGGGTCGCCTGCATGAAACATACGGTTATTGCCAAGGTATATCCCAACATGAGTAATATAAGAGCCAGCGTTATAGGTAGAATGAAAGAAAACCAAATCGCCAGCTTGTGCTTCCGATAGTGGGATATGCTGGGTCACATCATATTGCTGTTGTGCGGTTCGTGGTAAGTTAATTCCAGCTTTTCCATACGTCCATTGTGTCAGTCCGCTACAATCAAAAGAAGTAGTCGGGGAAGCTCCACCGTAAACGTATCGCCAGCCCTCATATTTCAGTGCTTCGTCCATGATGGCTTGTACCGTATCATCATCAAACTCTGTTGTGACAAGATACTGCGTTACCAGTTGCACATAAAACATATTGCCATAGTTGTATCGCCAGCCCCCATTGATAGGTATGGCTATGGGATTGGGGTAAGACACTTTTTCGCCACCTGAATACTCTTTTGAGAAACTTTGAGCCAGTTCAAAGGTATATTTATTTCCACGATTAGCCACATACCCTAAGAAACCACCACCATAATTGTAGGACTGGATAACCGATTCTAAATCTACACTGAGCCTTTCGCTACTGGCTAATAATTCACTGAAATACTTCACACCTTGCTTAATGGATTCTTCTGTACTCAATGAATTAGGTGGAAGACCGAGGGATTCCGAGGACTGCATAACATCTTCCGCAGTACCGCCCGATTCCACCTGTATAATCGCAAGAAGTATGTTGACATATTCTTCAACGCCATATTCTTTGGCATATTTTTCTACCATAGGCTTATGAGCCAGCACTTCTGCGGAAACATTCACACCTCCATAATGAATATTGGAAATTCCGCTGTCCTGTTCATCTGAAAATAAAATGGCAACAAACAGAAGCAGTGAGAAGACCATCAAGAATAATCCAGAACCACCAATCACTAAAGTTTTCAACTTCATGGTTTCTTACCGACTTTCTTAATGGTGGCGGTTTTGATTGGTGGTCTACTTCTTGTATTTTGTAGTGGTACTCTTTGAACAGTAGACGGACGTTCTTTTGTGATTGGACGTTGTGAAGTTCTATCTGCTGTAGTGGTTGAAGTTGCTGGCTTTTGAACGGTTTTTTCTTGAACGGTATTGCCTTGGCGTTCCACTTTTGGACTTGAAAAATCGGACTTAACTGCTGGACGCTCTTGTTTGGCTTGTTGAGATTCCTTATATGAAGTCTGAATATTAGACTGTTTTGAGGTCTGTTCATCATGATATTGTTCTTGTCTTGTAGTCGGTCTTTCATGAACAGAAGAAGCAGGCTGTTTTTTCTGTTTGACCTGTTCCATTTCAGAGCGACGCTTCGCAATGGTTTTTCGCCTTTGTTCCTGCTGTTCCTTGCGTCCACTGGCTCTGTCCGCTTTGGTTTGAGAAATACTACTGGTTAAATCACGGACATTCTCTTTTACTTTGGATTTTCCTTGATATACTGCATATCTTGCATTGGTCGGCAAATCTTTAACCTGTTCTTTCAAACCACTAGCAGTGTCTACCATTCTGTCTTTGGTATCAGCTACTGTACCGATGGTTTGACCGATACGTTTTCCAAGTGTTGATTTTTCCTTTCCGTCTGGTCGGGAGTGATCTGCTTGTGTCCTTGCAGAACTCCCCGAACCCGACTGTCCTTTTTTACCTGTAACAATGGCAGACCCAGCCCCTAGAGTAGTCATGGAACGTCCAAGTTTCCGCTGTAGACGGTGCATGTGAGCGTGCATAAGCATACGAGGTTTTCTCATCACACGACTTCCCACACTTTGAGAATCGTTACTCTGTAGAGAAAACATACTCATTAAATCGCCCAGCTTGAAGTAGATTCCTGCAAAGGTCACAATCTGTAGAAAAGCAATCAAAAAGAACGGATAACCAGCCGATAAGGTATAGAGCATGGTTGAAATACTAAATGCTGTCGTAATAATCAATGTGATTCCAGCTCTTGTCAAAATGGTATTAAAGAGCTTTGTTATGGCTCGTTTTGACATACCATCAAATGATGGAATCATGCTTAAAATAAAGCTCACAGGCAGAAACATAGCATAGATGATAAAAAGTACCTGCGAGAAAATCATGATTCCTGTTAATAGGAATACAAATATGGAAATCCCAATATTGAAGACAAATAGGAAGAAGACTGTACCTAAACGGTTAATGGTCTTTGTAATGGTTAGATTGGTATTGCTTCTGTCTTCAATTTCTTCCGCAACAATTTTTTCTCTGTCTTCGCCATTGTTGGAATCTGGGCTGGTGGAGAGCAGGCTTTCCACACGGTCAATACCGATACTTTCAATGTCTGAACTGTTGTATTGAAGCAGTAGCCACGGTTGCTGAACCTGTATGGAAAACAGGCTATCTCTGATTAAGTCCACGCTGTCCTTGCCTTGACTATCGGAATGGGGCATGACAATCTTCGTGCCAAGTGATAAACTGGCATTACTGATGTCTGATGAAAAGTCATTGATTTTTTTAATGTAGTCGGGAGCGTAGGCAATAAAGGAAGCCGATAGGATAAACACCAGCACAAAATTCATAATGGCATGAATTGCCTTTGTGGTTTCTCTCTTTATCAGTCCCGTATAGGCAACATAAACCCCAAGAACCAAAATCAAGAGTAAGAGGAATCCAACATAGAAACCCTCTGTTGAAAATCCGTTTGCACTCACACCAGCTAAGGTCTGCATATTCTTACCAATGGAATCTGCTGTAGCGGAAATGAAGTCTAAGGAATAGGCTTCCTGTACTAAGTAACCTGTCGCATTGGAAACATACAAACTGATTGTCCAAATAAAATTGGTAATGGCATATAGTCCATACATGACCTGTTTTCCAATCCCGTCCGACCAGTTCCACGGAAGCCAGCCCCAGCTATTATCCACATAAAAATCCAGTTGATAGTTTTCAAGTGGGTATCGGCTGTATTCATTTGCCACATTGACCGTATCATCTACCAAGCCCGCAGCTTGAACCACCGTTCCCAGCATGGCTAAAAGAAAAATGGCAATCACAAGTGTGAAAGCCACTGTCATTGCCACTTTACCTAGACGTTTCAGCGTCCAGTTTGATTTTATTCTGTTTACTATTGATGGTTTCACATTTACACCTCTTTTCGCACAGGTGGTCTGGTATCAAAGGCATGGAGCAGTTCTTCAAATACAGGGTGGAACTGTATCACACCGACACGACCATATAAATCACTGATAAGGCATTGCCCGTTTTCCAAATCACGCAATCGCTTCTGATTGTTTTCGTCCTCTGGGTCTACACCAAAAAAGGCTAAGGTCTTTTTAATCTCGTTAAGGTCAGTGGAACGAAATGCAAATTTTAAGCCGAGGTTATTTTTCAGTTTTTCATCTAAGAGGTCGTCTGTATTTTGGGTCACGAAATATACCCCAGCGTTCATAGCACGACCAGCCCGAACCAGCTTCATAGATAGTGTTTTTCCTTGTGCTACCTGTAAAAAGCTCCATGCTTCGTCTAAATCTACAATCTTGAAAATGCTTCGGTCTGTATGGATAAAGTCTAAAGCAAAGGTACTAATGACAATCAGCATAGCAACGGATAAAAGCTCCATAGTGGTATATTCCTCAAAGGAAGTTTCCTTGTCGGGAAGTACCAAGTCCGCAACCTGTATAATGTTCAGTTGTTTTTCTAAGCTGATAGACTGCTCCACATAACCATTACTGAATAATAAATGTGCAAAGTCATAGTCTGTAAAACTTTCGATATGGTCGGCTATACTGGTACTTAGTGGCGTATTCTCAACCCGTAATTCCTCAATCACTTTCATCAACCCTCGTACTTCACTATTGGTTACTGCACGAATGGCTTTTCTAAGGATTGGGAAGCGTTCCCCATCACGAGAGGAAATCCCCGTAAGGAATGTCAGAATATCAATAGCCAGTGATTCAGAATCTTTGGGATTTTTCATAATCACATAAGGGTCAAGTAAGCCTTTGTTTTTCTCATCAGAAGTCAGAGTGACGATATTGATTTCATGGGAAATCTCTGGCAAGGTTTCTTTCCATCTGCCACGTTCTGCTTTTGGGTCTACAATCACTGCTTGTGCCCCATAAAGCACCGCATAATAGACGATAAGGTTATTCGCAAAGGATTTACCACCACCCAGCGAACCAACAAAAGCCGACGCTAACGCATTGGTTACTGAACCCTTAACCCCTTGACTGGCAAGAGCAGGTTTCAGATAGACATTGCGTCCAGTATCTAAGCTGTAGCCAACATAAATCCCCTCATTTTCCCCCAGCATTTGAGTAGCACCAAAACCTAAACCAGCGAGGAAATCAGAGGTCACGTATTGAATATAATCATTCATATAACGCTTGCTGGCAGGTAAAAATTCTTCATGTAAGCCGAGCATATCCCCAAATGGTCGTACCAGTTTTACGCTTAAATCGTCATAAAAATCTTTCACTTCATTACAACGACGTTTGAGTTCGTCAAGATCATTTGCTGATACCCTTACCACATAAGACAGCTTGTACATAGATTCCTTGCTTTGGTCTAAATTGGTTTCCAGCTCATTCACACTTTCCAGAGCTTCCGCCACATTGGAGCTGGTTTCATTATCACTTTGCCAAGCGTGGTTATCCAAGTCTTTCAGTTCTTTCTTTTTATTGCGGACAGTAGATAGGGCTTTACGATTCGCTACAATTTCCACATTCATTGACGTATCAATCGGGAATGTAAATTGCTGTTGCTGGTAGTAGAAGATTTCAGAGGACGGGAAGTCCAGTTCTCCGACAATGCTGTTAATGGTAAAGTAAGCTACATAGACGGTTTCATCTTCCTGCTGGATTTTCAAATATCGCTGTTTTTCTTCCACCAAACAGCGAGTAGGCTTAATCAAGTCATAGTATTTAATCAGCGTTTCATTATCCAGCTTTTTCTTTGATAGATGGTACTCATACTCTTCATAGGCAGTGCCTGTCTGTCCGTAAAGGTGTTCAATCAGATAGCCGAAGTCGTCCTTATCTAACCTGCGGATTTTGAAACGACGAGAGATTTTATTTTCTAAGAGCTTTTCCATCTTCTGAAAACGCAGGATTTCATCATTACTCATACTAACAAAATCGCCCATCAGCTTATGGTTCACATCATAGACAAAATCAGACAAAGCATTTTTTGCTTCAACGGTAAGACTTTTCATAGAAAACTCCTGATCGTTGAGAAGCAACTTAAAGCCGATAAAGAAACGGTAGTTCACTTGATTTTCGCCAATCATGGATATTAAAGCGTCTGTCTGTTGGTCGATTTTGTCATAGGCAACCGCTTTGAGCTTGCCAGTGACTTCATTTTTGGAACGCTCTTGTGCAGAACGTATGCTGGATTCTGTACTGATTTGTAAAGCATGAATTTTGCCATCACGATTTTGTGCGATAAGCTGTCTGAAAGAATCATGCACTTGTATTTTCTGTTCTGGACTTAGAAATGAGTAATTGTAAGGAACAAGCTCATAGTAAGCATAACATTCCCCGTCTTTATTCCAGACGAGATTGTTTTCAATGTATTTAATTGGATATGCCATAAAATTCACTCCTAACTGCTGTAATGGCTTCTTGTGGCTGGTTTCTGCCAAGCGTTACTTTTTTTCCTGCATAGGTCAGCTTTGGTCGCAGTGCATAAGCAATGACAGACTTCAAAAATCCATAAGGCTTTTTACCATCAAAAGTTTTTGTAGACATAAACCATGTGAAAGCCACAGGAATCCCAAAGTATTTGAGAAATGCTCCCTCTATCATGGAAAGAGGGGGCAAGTTGCCAAGTATCATCACTGCAAAGAGTGACACGACAAACCATGTCATTTGCGTAAAGGTTATGGGAAACGGAAGTCTAAAATCATTGATAGAATACAGTACCTTTTCCACAGACCAGATACTGGTATAGCTTCGTATTTTCTTCATGTAATCAATCCTTTCATAAAAAATAGGGGTAGCTGATTGAGCCACCCCGTAAAATAGAAAATCTGCCAGTAGTAATGTACCGACAGATTTAATAGACGATTTCAAAAATCCCATGATTGGTTGAGATAAACGTTCCTGAAAGGTCTAAATCCCGACCATAGGCTTGATAATCAATATAGTTTTGAAGACTAGCTGGTACTTCGCCTAAAGCACCCGTTTCTTCAATGTAGTAGCGTGCCACGTCATACATATCATCACAATCGGAATGAATGATAATATCCTCTTGATGTTCGCTTAGTTCTTCAATGCTTGAAAAATGAGTGAGCAGAGCAGATAGCTCCGATTGTAATTCTTCGGGTAATTCCGATACCATTTCCCATAGTCGATTGAGTTCGCCAATGGAAGTGTATTCGTCAACCGTAAAGGGTAACTCGTAGTCATGAATGGCGTATTCCTCATATTCATCATTCAAGCCGATTTTCTCTTTGACTTCCTCAAAGTCAATGGGAAAGGTAAACCACGCACCGACCAATTCGCCCTCATTGTATTTGCCTAAATTCGCAATATAGACTTGCATATCGTCCATATATTCACGTCCTTTCTTTGTAGAGATTCAAAAATCCCTACCGCACTTCGTTTGGTGTACCATTCCTTTGCGGAACATAAGAAAACCACTTATATTCCACAAAAGAACGGTTTTATTTAAGCACCAATAATGCGATTGAATAGCTCTAGTAAAATGTCTTTTACTCCAGCAGCGTTGAAGACTAAGCCAACCGCAATAATCGCAATAATTAAAAAGCCAATCAGTTTGCTAAACTCACGCTTGAAGCCAAGATACAAGCCAATCACAACGATTGCTAAAAGCACCAGTGATTGAGCGTTTGATAGAAACCAGTTATAAAGGTTTTGTCCAAAATTCATAAAAATGTTCTCCTCTCTATATTCAATGAATTTGTATTTGAGTTATTTTTTTGGGGTATACACTTTCTGGTATGGATAGAGATTCCATGCCAGATTTTTTTATACAAAAAAGAGGACATTTGCTGTCCCCTCGTTATACAATCAATTCACCACAAAAATCATGAAAGAAGGTTAAACAAATGTCCCATAATGATTCTATCCTAAATATTCTTGGAATTAAAGATAAAAATATTAAAATTATTTCTGTTGAAGAAGCTGAACACAACAACGATTCTGTTAAAGAGTATATAACGCTAATAACAGCTACTCTTTCTTATCCGATTAATCGTTGTCGTAACTGTGGCTTTCCCACAGTTAATAAGGATGGCTTTCGCAAAACTCATGTACGACTGGCAAGTTTAAATGGGAGAAGATATGAACTAGAGCTTCGTAAACAACGCTATAAATGTAAATCATGCCATACTACTTTTGGTGCTATTACTAATTTAACCAAAGAAAATCAAACCTTATCCAGTGATCTCAAAAATCAAATCATGCTTTTAGCTCGTAAAGGCTTATCTGGTCAGCTTATTGCTGAAATGTGTCACTGCTCTCCTAGCAGTGTTCGTCGAACAATCTTAGAGCGCATGGAACCACACTATCGTGTGGCTAAGTTGCCTAAGCATCTATGTTTTGACGAGTTTCGTTCAATTAAGTCTGTGATGTCCTTTATCTGTTGTGACGCTGAAACCCACCAAATTGTCACAAAGTTACAGGATCGTCTATCACCTACCATTGTTGATTATTTTGAAAGTCGTTATTCAAAAGCCGAACGCGAATGCGTTCAATCAGTTGTAATTGATTTAAATGCTCAATATCAAAGTTTTATCTATCGCCTTTTCCCTAATGCCAATATCATTATTGATCGCTTCCACCTTGTACAATTAGCTGGTCGCGCTTTGGACAATTGTCGTATCTCTATCCTAAAGCAACTTGATAAACAGAGCCAAGAATATAAAATTATGAAGTCACATTGGAAGCTATTCCATAAAAAAGCTGAAGATCTTCACCCTGAAGAAGTAGTTTTTCTTCGCGGCGTTAAACAATATATGACTCGCCAAAATGCTGTTGATCTCATTACTAGTAAATTTTCCAAGTTCGCTGAAGTATACCAAACTTACCAAGATATCACGAAAGCCCTAAACGAGCGCAATAGTGAATTACTAGAGTCAACCATCTTAGACTACCAAAAAACCAATACAGAAATGGATACTGCTATTCAAACCCTTCGTCAAAACAGAAAATATGTCTTAAATAGCGCTAAATTTGAATACTCTAATGGTCCTTTAGAAGGCATCAATCGCAAAATCAAAACCCTAAAACGAACTTGTTATGGTTTTGCCAATCAAAAATTTTTCTTTTTAAGAATCGATTGTATTTTTTCGTAAAAAAATACCCCCTACATTTTCGTAGGAAGTATTTTTAGTCAACCATACCAGTTGACAGATATCCCACTTAGGACATTTTCCTACAAGGGGTCCCGAGCGCTTAGTGGGAATTTGTACCCCTTATCGATACAAATTCCCCGTAGGCGCTAGGGACCTCTTTAGCTTCTTGGAAGCTGTCAGTAGTATATCTAATAATTTATCTCCATTCCCTTTAGTAACGTGTAACTTTCCAAATTTAAAAAAGCGACTCATAGAATTATTTCCTCCCGTTAAATAATAGATAACTATTAAAAATAGACAATACTTGCTCATAAGTAATGGTACTTAAATTGTTTACTTTGGCGTGTTTCATTGCTTGATGAAACTGATTTTTAGGTACGACGGGCATGTCGTACATCTGAGGTGTAAGTCCTCCGTGGGCACCCGCTACCGGTGAACCCAATAGCGATTCCCAAGCCTGACTATCGTGAGGTAGCGGGGAGAGGAAGGGATAGCGAAATCGTGGCTCTACGAACAGGAACGTGATAGTAAGGCGTATATAGCGGATAAGGGGGCCTAAAACTCTAAAGTCCAAAAAGGTAGTCGTAACCTATATGCGTAAATCACGAGAGTAAAC
>NZ_RJPX01000017.1:0-45220 GCF_003944325.1 Streptococcus mitis
AGTCAAATCTAACTCTTGGATCAAACTTCCAAATCTTTCTTGATTGTAGTCAACACCATATAAGTTTGACAAATATTTTAAATTCTCTAAACCTGTTTTAGATAAAAATAATTTTGGTTCTTCAATTAAATACCCAACATTATCACTGCTTACAATATTACCTGAAGTCGGTTGATTATTCTGAACAAGAATTTTCATCAACGTACTCTTGCCAACTCCATTTCTCCCTACTAGACCAACAATTTCACCCTTATTAAGTTCAAAATTTATATCTTTGAGAATGATTGAATGACCATAATGCTTACTTACATTTATAACTTCCATTTTTTATCCCTCCATTAATATTCTCGGTTTTCTCTTTGATTCTCATTAATTTTAAAAAGTTGCGCCTCTTTTTAATATATTATATCATATATCCAACTTAATGCAATATATAAATTTCATTTTGTAATATTTTATTAACAAAAACTCTCTACCACAAAAAGATAGAGAGTGTTAAGTTTAAATATAGGATTTTAAAATTTCGACAACATCGCTTCTTTTTGATTCCCAATTTCTCAGCTGCGATTGGATTGTCCTCAATATCGTCTAGAAAGACACAATTTGTAGGATTTAACTGGTATTTATCGAAAATCCCCTTCATACTTATGTCAAGAACCCCTCTTTGCTTTGTGCTTTCATATTCACCTTACAAATCCTTTTGGTAATAAAATCTTTGCCCTGTGTAGGGATAGTCTTGCAAAGCAAAGACTTCCTTGTAGCCATGTTTCTGATAAAAGTCTGGC
Source organism: Streptococcus mitis (assembly GCF_003944325.1). Taxonomy (GTDB): domain Bacteria; phylum Bacillota; class Bacilli; order Lactobacillales; family Streptococcaceae; genus Streptococcus; species Streptococcus mitis_CW. Next base: position 786 of record NZ_RJPX01000017.1, read on the forward strand.
GCTTGAAACTGGTAAGTATTGACAAAGGCAAAACGACAGTTTCGATTCTTAGCTTCACTTTCAGCCTGTTGCAATAGTTTTGAACCGATTCCTTGCCCTCGCAATTCCTCTTTTACAAACAAATACTCAATTTCCAACCAATTTCCAAAAGTCTCTGCTACTAAGCCTGCCAGAAGATTGCCCATCTCATCTTCAACATAAAGATTCAATGGCTCACTTTCAGCCTCTTCTCTTTTGGAACGGTTATAAACACGAATCAGATTCCCTATTTCTTGTGATTTATGGGATTCCTTATTTTCCAATCTAAAGTACATCTAAACCTCCTTAAACACTGTTACAGCTTGATTATAGTCTTATTTCAATAGACTGTCAAACTAGAAAAAAACTCACCAACCTGAGTTGATGAGTTTCAAATTTAATACTATCACTGCTTATATTCTTTTAATTTATAATTCGATAAATAGGACTTCAACCCTTCTAAATCTGTAGTAGTATTAAACTGCAATTTCTCTAGCTTATCCATATCTACACTGCCGTCTTTTTTTACTCCTGCAGCATAACTATAGTCTCTATAATGAGTTCCTTTAGACCCATCCGACTTGGTTTCAGTAACTTTATAGATGATGCTTAGACCAATAATATTTTCATAAGCACTGTCACTTGATGAAAATATTCCTAAGTAAGTTCCTTGAGGTTCTAGGGTATAAGAAGATGAAGAGCTATTCTTGTTTTCAGACTTACTGTAGTCATCAATTTTCTTAAGAATCTCCTTTAATCCCTTATTATTTAATCCATTTACCAGATCCATCTACACGGTAACCATCTGGTGTACGTTCGCTAACAGCCATTTTACCATCTGATTTAAGGTAATAATCTCCTACCCATTTGTTACGAGCGTAGCTTCCTTCTGATGTCAAATAATAATATGATTTGTAGTTATTGTCATAAATCCACTCACTATTAGCCATCTTACCATTTGATTTGAGGTAATAACTTCCTGACCAAGCATTACGCGCATAGCTTCCTTCTGATGTCAAGTAATAGTAAGAACCGTAGTTGCCATCATAAATCCATTCACTCTTAGCCATGTAGCCACCAGACTTGAGATAGTAATTCCCTACCCAAGCATTTTCAACATACTCACCAGCAGCATTCAAATAGAAATAAGACTTATACTGTGAATCATAGATCCATTTGCTGATAACTTTTTGACCATGTTGGTAGTAAGAACGACCTACCCAACCATTCTTTCCACTTGGTTGTTCTGGAATTTTTGGTTCAGGTGTTGATGTTGGCTTTAAGTTAACTTTTTCGTATTTAACAAATTCTCCATCTTTAATTGTCAATTTAATAGCTCCAACTAAAGTGAAGTAACCTGATTCGTGTGTAAGCGTCAAATCCTTAAATGAAACTAGATAGGTTCCATCTGGGTAAGGGTTCCCATTTAGAAAAGATAAATTCAACTTTGCTCTACCAACATTTTTCTTAGCTTCCCCATTTGTAACTGGTTTAATAATAATGAAAGTATTTGGATTTACCACCCGTCCTGTATTAGCTTCTAAAATTTCAACAGACTTAAACTGAGCAGTTGCAACAGTTACATCAGGACGTTCTCCAACAATTTCCAAGTACAAGTTTCCATCTAGTCCCATCTGGGCAGTTACATCAGCATAAATCTTACGGTATTCTGCAGCTTCTACACTGCTTGTAGGGAGTACACTTGTTGTGATAACTCCTGCTGTTACGAGGCTTAACCCCATCACTGATCCTGTCAATACATGTTTTAGTTTCATCTTCTATTTCTCCTTTTTATTCACTAACCTTATAATAAAATTCGTTTGGATTGGATAATGTATCCACACTTTGGGTAATTAACAAACGATCCTTGCTACTGTCAGATGCATCTTTGAAAGTGGTATCACCTACATTTATATCTGGATGCACAACACCTTTTGGAATAAGTATAACCGAAGCACCACCTACACCACTGCTTGAGGTCATGCCAAATCGAACCATATTATTTACAATCTTAGGTACCGTGTCAGTCAAGACTGCACCATTTGTAAAACCATTTTCATCAAAAGTAACTTCTCCACCCTTGTTATTCTTCCAAGTCCCTTTGATACTACTAAAGTCTTTCTGGTAAATCTCAGCTAGATGAGCACCAGTCCCCTTTGCCTGCTCCTCTAGGTCAATAAATGGACGTTCTACCATAAAATCATCCACAGTCAACCAGTTCAAGCCTTCTAAATCCACCTCTTTAATCCCATCTAGCCCTTGTAAACTTGAAGGATCCTTGGTTTCTCTCAAATCATAGTTAACAGAACTAGCCTCCTGATAACGACCATCTGTAAAGAGATAAGTTTTAGCAATAGCCTCAGGTCTAGGAGCATTAAAATTTAGATAAGAAATCGCTCCATTCTCATAAGGAATGAGTATACGACGTTCTCCACCTGTCCCAGCAACTCCACCTGACTTGACCAGCTGGGCTCCCTGATCTGTCAGATAATAAATCCCAAGTAAAATTTTATCTTGCTTAATTAGCAATTCTTTCTTCCCATCCTTATTGATGTCGTAGAAAGTATAGCTGATGTCTATCCCTTTGTAATCAAACAAAATGGAATCAATATAAGACTCTTCCTTATCACCTGTCGAGTACTGTGGCATTTGTTGATTTTGCGCTGCCTTAACTCGCTCTCTATAGGAGTCTAAGATATTCTGATATACAATCTGGTAATCAATCTTTGCTTGTTCAGCTTTTTTATCTTCTGAAGCACTGGTTTGGACTGTAGCGTCAGTCGACTCTCCCTCACTCGTCTGGCTAGCTTGTTGCCCACAGGCTGCTAATAAAAGCACTGAGCTAGCCACTAACAAGCCACTAAAGATGCTTTTCTTGGACATAATACCTCCGTTATTTCTTTTTAAAAGATTTGCCAGCCAGTATACCAGTCGAATCTGAAGTAATGGTCAACTCTCCACCTTTAATCTCATAACCTAGTTTCATTGAAGATAATTCAAAAGTCTTTTCTTTCTGGTTGACCTTCATCTCATATGTATGCTCCGTTTGCTGGCCCTCTGTTAGGAAACCAATCGTTTTTCCTTTTGTATGAACTTGTCCCTTATCACCCTTGATTTGGATAGTCACGGTTACTTCTTCCATAAATGGCATGCTACCTTGGTAGACATAGGTTCCATTTGCTGATGAACAGGCTACTAAAAGCAATAGGCTAGTTACTAAGGATAATACAAATGCTAATTTCTTTTTCAATTTTATCCCTCTTTTTTCTTTAAAGCAATTCCTAATCCTGCTAAGAAGCCATATCCTAATAAAGCTAGTAGGCTCACTTGACTTCCAGTATTTGGCAATGCTTTTTGTTCAGCTTTTTGTTCAGCTTCTTGTTTCGCTTGAGACAGAACTGCTGGTGCTTGGTAGCTTGGTGCTGGTCCCACAGGTTTCACATCTTGGTCACCAGATTGACCTGGCTCTTTTCCTGGTTCTTTTCCTGGTTCTTTGCTCGGTTCTTGACTTGGATCCTTGCCTGGCTCTTCTACCTTAGTTTTTTCATTCTTAGGCTCATCAACTTTCGGTAGTTCTACTTTAGGTTGTTCAACTTTTGGTTCATAAACAGGCAACTTCTCCATTGGGAATTCTGGTAGTTCCGGTTGGATTAGACCTTCACCATTTACCCCACCTTTGAATTCTGGTTGTTCTGGAATAAGTGCGTCGTCGATTGTCTTACGTAGGAGCAATTTTTGATACTCGCGTTCTGCTTCATCTTTGACCTCACGAGCTTTTTCCGCTTCGTCTTCTTTTTGTTTCACGTCACGTTTTAAGTCGTCTACGTGTTTGCCGAGTTCATCCAACTCTTTTGACTTAGCTTTCAATTCTTCTTCCAGTTTGGCTTTTTCTTGGCTCAAACGAAGTGTCTCTGCTAACTTGTCTTTTGCCTTTTGGAGTGCGTCTTCTGCGTCTTTCAACTCTTTGTCGGCTTTCAAACGCTCAATCTTCGCATTTTCCAAGTCTTTGTCTTTTTGTTGACTTTCAGCCAGTTTCTTAGCCAATTCTTTGTCCGCTTCTTCTTTTGCCTTGCGAGCTTTTTCTAAACGTAGGGTTTTAGCATTGTCGTCAAGCGTTGCATGTTCTAGCTTACGTTGAGCGTCTTCTGCTTTTTCTTTAGCTTTTTCTAGCTCTTTGACCGCTTCGGTACGTTTTGCTTCTTTAGCTGGTGTTTCAGAAACTTCTTTTTCAAGGTCGGCAATGCGTTTCTCAATTTCTTGAAGCTCTGTTTTCACTTGTTCCAAGTTGTCTTCAGCGGTTTTCTTGTCTGCTTTAGCTTTTTCTAATTCTGCTTCGACTTGTCCCTTGTCTTTCACCGTTGGGTTTGGAAGGTTGGCTTTAGAGTTTGGACCATAGAGTTCGTCAAACTTAGCATTTCGGATGTCTGTATCAGCGTTGTCGATAGAATCTGCGTCTTGCACATTCAAAACGTGAATACGAAATAGATAGGGCCAATATGGGGAGGCAAGGTAGCCCCCTTTGATAAGAGAGGTGTTCAATCCTAAGCTGTCAGCTTGTAGTAGGCTATAGAAGTGCCTGTAGTGCCCATTCTTATATCCTTCCGCAAAGAACGACAAAAATGTCTTCGTCAAATCTGCAATAAGTTCTTGTTTAGTCATTTTATCAGTTCTCGTAGGGCTAGTCATTAAGTTTTCATAATATTGATCAGTTGTTTCGACACCTGGATTGGCAGAAGTTTCTAATCCTCGTTTACGAGCGACCTCATTAATTCCTCTTCCGAAGTGCCCTTTACTTTGGTAGTCATTGTCTTTGTAAACTTTTGCGACTTCTTTGGCAAAATCTTTTTTATTTGTATTGAGTTTTGCCTCTGGCAAGCTCAATTGTTTACGAAGACTGTTAAGAAGGGTAATAAATCGGTCATTCAATTCATCAACAACATCTTGAGGGAGGTTATTTGGGTCATATTTGACGTCTTTGTTGTCGTCTTGAAGTCCATTTTCTCTGATGTTGCGGATTCGATTCGTCCAATTTTCATTGGCTTGTCGGTCTAATTTAATGAGTTCATCTTCTAGACGACGAATATCTTTACGTTCCTGTTCCAACCAAATATCGCGACGAGCGCTCCAAGCTTCGTCAGCTTTGTTGATTTGGTCAAGGTTCATGCCTGTAAAATCTGGGTATGGTTCTGGATAACGTTCCTTGTATTTGTGAATCAACTCTTTCGCTTTATCACGCCATTCTGGAGTTAGGACGACGTCTGTTGGGTATTGTGCTGTTTTCAATTTTTCTTCAGCATCTTTTATGGTTTGTTCTGCGTCTCTTACATCACCTTCTTTTGCTGTCTTATCCGCTTCTTTGTCAGCTTTGTTTTGACGTTCTTGACTTTTCTTAGCTTCACGCGTTTTGTCGGCTTCTTTTGCTTTTTCAAGCTCTGTTTCCGCATCGCGTTTGGCTTGGTCTTTGATAATCACATCTTTATCCGCGTTATCTTTTTCTTTTTGAGCCTTGTCTTTAGCTGCTGGGTCAAAGTCGTCCGTTGCGTCTTTCAGCTCTTTTTCAGCCTTTTCGACCCCTGTACGGGCTTTGTCAAGCTCTTCTTTAGCGCGTTTGGCCTCATCAGACTTGTTGTTGACTTGGTTCGCCTTATCTTTAACATCCGCGTCTTTGTCAGCTTTAGCCTTTTCTTTAGCGTCTACATCGTCTGTTTCCTTTTGGATTTTCTCAGGTGTAGCATCTTTTGCCTTTTCAAGGTCTTTTTCAAGGGCATCTTTTTCAGCTTTTTTAGCGTCTTTGTCTTTTTGTGCCTTGTCAAGCTCGTCTTTAGCTTTCCCAGCGTCTTTTGCTTTTTGATCAGCATCTTTAGCTGTATCTACAGCACGTTTTTCAGTATCAGACAGGTCTTTGTCTGTGACCTTATCATTGACAGCAGCAGTTACTGTGTTTTCAGTTGGAGCCTCAGTAGCGAATACCGTTGTAGAAGTTGCCGCAGCACCAAGGGTTGCCGCAAGAGTAGCAGTTGTCATAATTAGGGATTTTTTCATCCTTATCTCCTTTACTTTTAATTGACTTGATTATACAGTAAATAATCCCCTTTTTGGATATTTCTACTGAAAACAGTAGAAATTTATACCCCCCCCGACTTTCCCAAAAAAATCTACTAAAAACAGTAGTTTTTTTCAAAAATGGAGAAATTTAAGTTATAATAAAACCAATAAAGCTCAAGGAGAACATTATGGAATCAAATTACTATGGAGAAATCATTTATAAAATCCGTCAAGATCGCAATATGAGCCTTAAAGAGGCTGCTGGAGATGCTATTACCCCCAACAATCTCAGTCGCTTTGAAAAAGGTTTAGCAACTGTCAAAGTCGATACTTTTTTTAAAATCTTGGACAGATTTAATTTAGATGGAGAAGACTATGCAGAAGTGTTAAATATTCAAGATAAGGCTTCTCAAAGAGTAAAACAATGTGATAATGCACTCAGTCAAAATGATATGACCAAAGCCAGACAACTATTAGGGAAAAAAAGTGACTGGAAAAATGTCATAGAGTATTACACACTAAAATTATGCATTAGAAATGCTGAAAAGAATTTGGATGAATTCCCTCCTGATGAAGTAGAAGCTATTCATTACTTGATTGACTATATCTTAAGTATAGACACACTTTATATTCGTGATTTTACTATTATTGATATTCTATTGAGAATTAACACTCAATTTTTTGAAGTACAATTCCTTGAATACATCGAAAATCTAATCGTTAAAGGATTAGAGGAGGGTAAATATATGACTATAACTTTTGAACACATATATACTCACTGTAGTGCTAATTTGGTTAGGAGTTACTCTCGGTATGGTTATTATGATAAAGCTGAAAAACTCATCTATAAGTTGAAACTAATACTATCTCAAGGATCCCACACTCGCATTTCAACAACTGCCCTATTTTTGTTGAACATGTATGAAGTATACAATCTGCTTCGACAAAATAACCCAAAGGGTATTGAACGAGCTAAAGCTGTGATTCATTACATTGATGCCCAAAACGACCTTTCCCCAATAGCATGGCTGTTTGAAGCAAAGAACACATTCATCAAAGATGTTCAACGACTGAATAAAACTGGCATTCCATTCCCTACAGAAGATGAGGAATAACTAGCCACATCTATACAGAGCAACATGTTTATAACTTCAAAAACACCAAAGTCAGTTGACTCTGGTGCTTTTTTGACTTGATTTTAAAGAAAAAACTCACCAACCTGAGTTGATGAGTCTTTATACTCAATGAAAATCAAAGAGCAAACTAGGAAGCTAGCCGCAGGCTGTACTTGAGTACGGCAAGGTGAAGCTGATGTGGTTTGAATTTAATTTTCGAAGAGTATTAATCTATTTTCTAAATTTCCACTGGCTGTAAATCCCGAAACCGATAATCCAGATAGCTGATCCGATTGCTCCTACAAATGTAGACTCTTGTAAAAAGAGGGTTACAAAGACAAAGGCAAAGAAGAGCATGGTTAAGGGATTTAGGAAACGATAATGGGGCATGAGATAGCCATCCGCCATAAAGTCTGGTGACTTGCGGTATTTAAGGTGAGCCACCATAATCAAGATATAAATAGCTACATAAACACCTGATGAAGAAGCTGTTATCAAGGCAAAGGCATCAGAAACTCCTGGTAGGACATTGATAAAAGCAGCTGTAGCAATTAAAATAGTTGAAGCCAAAATTGCATTTTGAGGAACATTATAACGAGATAAGGTATCTGCTTTAATTGCTTTTAAGAGAGGATTTGGCAAATCCTGAGCTATTTGATACAAATGGCGACCTGTTGAGTAGAGGGTTGAGTTCAGAGCTGATGCTGCTGACGTCAAGACGACGAAGTTAATCAAGGCTGCTGCCCATTTGACACCTGCTAGTTCAAATACCGTAACGAATGGTGAATCTGCTGAAGCTAGTTCTCTCCATGGAATAATAGCCATAATAGCAATTAGAGAACCACCATAGAAAAAGGCGATACGCAAAGGAATTTCCTTAACTGCTTTTGGCAAGACCTGACGTGGATTTTTGGTTTCTGAAGTCGTGACCCCGATAAACTCAATCATGAGGTAGGCAAAGAAGACCATCTGGAAAGCCATAACAAAGTTAACACCACCATTAGGGAAGAGTGAGAAATTATCCGTAATATTGGCCAAACTAGCTACTCCATGAGGTGTCTCAAAACCTGTCAGAACCATAAAGATACCAGTCACAATCATAGCAAGGATAGCTACAATCTTAATCATAGCAAACCAAAATTCAACTTCTCCAAAAAGTTTAACAGCTATTAGATTGACCAAACCTAAAACAGTTAAAAATCCAACTTGAATTAACCAACTAGGCCATGAAGGAAACCAAAACTGAACATAGTGCGAAATAGCCGTAATTTCTGCCATACCAATAAAGACAACAGATAACCAGTAAGACCAGACTGCAAAATGTCCCCAACCCTTACCCAAATGGCGAGTAATAAAGTTAATAAAGGTATGTTGCTCAGGATCTTGATAGAGCATTTCTCCGACCGCTCTCATCATAAGGAACATAAAAGCTCCTGTAATCAGGTAAATTAGAACAATCGAAGGTCCTGTCAAACTGATAGAACGACCAGCCCCCAGAAAGAGGCCTGTTCCAATAGTTCCAGCAATGGCCATAACCTGTACGTGACGATTGGTCAGACCACGCTCCATCTTATTTTGCTTCTTTTTTGAACTCATATAGTCTCCAATTCTTTTTAAACCTAAAAGGGAAGGGAGTAATCAGGGCGTTTCCCTCCTTCTACTCCCTTTAATCATTAGGCTGTTTTTTCAACCTTTAAGATTTTTACATCATAGCTACCCACAGGTGTTTCGACAGTTGCTGTATCACCTGTTTTCTTACCAATCAAGGCTTGTCCAATCGGGCTTTCATTTGAAACCTTACCTGCAAAGGCATCGGCACCAGCTGAACCTACGATGATATAAACCTCTTCTTCATCCTCACCAATTTCTTGGATAGTCACTGTTTTACCAATTGCGACTTCGTCTTGGGCAACAGAGTCGCTATTGACGATTTCAGCATAACGGATTTTTGTTTCCAAGCTAGAGATTTGACCTTCAACAAAGGCTTGTTCATCCTTAGCTGCTTCATACTCACTATTTTCTGAAAGGTCACCGTATGAACGAGCAATCTTGATACGTTCTACCACTTCTGGTCGACGGACCAATTTCAATTCTTCTAATTCTTTTTCTAGTTTTTCCTTTTCCTCAAGTGTCATAGGATATGTTTTTTCTGCCATTTTTTTCAACTTTCTTTTACTTTATTTTTTAAAACAAAATTATGTGGAAAACCACATAATTTTAGTTTGAACTACTTGTTTGCGTTAATTTATTATTGATATGTTGTGCAACATTTTGGTCATGATCTGCCTTGTTCGTAGCGAAGTATACCTTGCCATCTGTAACATCTGCTACAAAGAATAAGTTATCACTCTTAGTTTGATTGATACTTGATTCAATAGCATCCGCGCTTGGACTATCTACTGGTCCAGGCATCAGACCTTGGTTTGTATAAACATTATACGGAGAATTGACGGTTGTATCAATTTCAGTATCATCAGCAAGACTAATCTTCTGACCAAGTTTTCCTTCAGCATAGAGAATAGCAATATTACTTTGTAAAGGCATACCAAGATTCAAACGATTGTAGAAGACACCTGCAATCATCTTACGATCTTCAGTTTTCGCTCCTTCTTTTTCTACCAATGAAGCAATGGTTAACAATTCATTGACTGTCAAGTGTTTAGACTTAATTGTACTATAATGTGGAGCCAAGGTCTTATCCATGGCTGCCAACATCTCGTCAATCAAGCTTTCAATAGTTGTGCTTTCCTTGATAGAGTAGGTCGCTGGGAAGAGGAAACCTTCCAAACGGTAGCGAGCTCCACTTTCTTTTGTAGGCAAGCTTTCTAGTAAATTTGAATATTTAGAAACTTCTTGACTGATAAAATTGTCATCTTGAACTTTAGCCAAGAAAGCATCCGCAGTCAAAGGCTCTTTAAAGTTACCTTGCAATTGACCTACCGCTTGGGCAATTTGATCAATCGTGTAGCCTTCTGGAATCGTCAAGCTGGCTAGTACAGGTTCTTGAGCTTCAGCTGTACCACCCTTTTGCAATTCCTTGATCAAGTCATCTGTACTCATGCTCTTCTGCAGATTGTAATATCCAGCCTTCAAATCTGAATAATTCTTGTACTTAGTATACATACCAAAGACAATACCGTGTTTCACCAAACCTGCCTTTTCAAGAGTTGAACCAATTTCTTGAACACTGGCTCCTTCAGGGATTTGAACTGTTACATATTCTTTTGAAGTAGGATCAACTGGTTCTAATGAAGCCAGCACATACTGATAACCAAAGTAACCACCTGCCGAGAGTAAGGCAAGAAAAATCAATAAAGAAATGAAGAAGGCCTTGAATCCAGATTTTTTCTCTTTCTTAGTCTTAACTGGTTTTGCTACTTCTCTACGGCTACGACGTGGTGTATCACTGATGATGTCCACTGTTTCTGTAACAGGCGTCGGTGCTTCTGGACGTGCCTGTTCTTCTTTTTTCTCTACTGTCTTATAGGACACAGCTACCCTTGTTGGGGTTTCATTATATTCTCTTTCGACTTTATTAGGTCTAACAGAACCTGGTCCTGGTCTTGGTCCGCTCTCATTGGCTGGTGAAGCAGGAACATCTTGACTTGGATGGCTAGGAATCACTGGAGCATCCTGACTTGGATGGCTAGGAACTGCTGGAGCATCCTGACTCGGATAGCTAGGAACTGCTGGAGCATCCTGACTCGGATGGCTAGGAGTCACTGGAGCATCCTGACTTGGATGACTAGGAACTGCTGGAGTAACCCGACTTGGATGACTAGGAACTACTGGAGCATTATTTATAATACTTTCTACCGCTGACAAGGAATCAGCCATCAAGTCCTCAGCAGAGGGCCCACTTATAGGAGTAGAAGCTCCTCTTTCATCTCCTGCTAGAGTCTGATCATAACTTTTTGATTTTTCTAGATCTCGTAAAATCTGCTCTTTAAAGCTTAATTTTTCATCTTCTCTTGATTTTTCACTCAAAAGTTTTTCCTCCTCGTTGACAATCCATAATATTATATCTTAAAAACGAAAGAAAAGCAACCTAGCATGCTTTTCTGGCTTATTTTTTATACTTAATGAAAATCAAAGAGCAAACTAGGAAGCTAGCCGCAGGTTGCTCAAAACACTGTTTTGAGGTTGTAGATAAGACTGACGAAGTCAGCTCAAAACACTGTTTTGAGGTTGCAGATAGAGCTGACGTGGTTTGAATTTGATTTTCGAAGAGTATTAGCTTCCCAGACCATATCATACCAAGTTTCCCCTGCAAAGGTTGACTGGGACAGGCCTTCATTGACAAATCCATGCTTTTCATAGTAGGTGATGAGATAGTCATGACAGGTTAGGTTAATACCTTCTCTTTCGTGTTCAAGAGCCAACTCTTTCAAAGCTGTTAGTAATTTCTGACCAAGTCCAAGTCCCTGTGCTTCCTTTGCAATAGACAGACAGGTCACAGAGATATAGCCACCAGGATTATGACTATAATCTTCTATCTCTTCTGTAAAGGACTGATCTTGCAGATGGCGGTGGGGGCCAACTGGCCCTTCTATGTACCCCATGATTCTGCCTTCTTTTTCTGCAACCAGAAACGAGGTCTGAATTTCTCGCAAATGCGCTTCAAAAACAGAGCGAGGAATGGCTTCTTCAACCGAGAAATTTTCTAGTTCAATCTCAACGATACGATCTAAATCTTCTAATCTTGCTTGTCTGATTTTCATTTTACCTCCAGATAAAAGGGATTAAACCAAATCATGCTAAAACCCTGGCTAGTTGCATAAAGGTAAGTTTCTTCATCAATAAAACCGTTCATTTCAAAATAGGAAAGTAGCTCATCAGGACTCTTCAAGCGAATCCCTTTGTACTCCAGCTCAACTGCCACCTCTTTCAAGGCTGCAAGAAGAAGCGTTCCCAAGCCCTGTCTCTGATGGTCAGCCTCGATGACTAAAGAATGTATTTCTAGACATTTCGGATTGTGTGGGTAAGGACCACCTAGAATATAGCCCAACAGCTGATTTTCATCCCTAGCTAGAAGAAAGGTATCCGCACACTTACGGATACTTTCTTCTAAAATATGGGAAGGTTTCTGCTTTTCAGCTGGAAAAGATGAAGCCTGAAGTGCCACTACCTCAGCCAAATCAGACTTACTCGCCTGAATGATCTTAATTGGAATTTCCATAAGAATAGCCTACTGAACATTGCTTGTCAAGTTAGACAAGAGACGTTCAAATGAGTATTCATAGGTTTGGATATCTCCTGCTCCCATAAAGACATAGACAGCATTATCATGGTCTAGGAGTGGAGAAACATTTTCAACAGTGATCACTTGATGTTTCTTGTTGATTTTATTAGCTAGGTCTTCTACCTTAACATCCCCATGATCCACCTCACGAGCAGATCCATAAATTTGCGCTAGATAAACAGCATCTGCTTGGTTCAAAGCGTGGGCAAATTCGTCCAACAAGGCGATTGTTCTGGTAAAAGTATGCGGTTGGAAGACTGCTACAATTTCCTTGCTTGGGTATTTCTGACGAGCTGCATCCAAGGTCGCAATGATTTCTGTTGGATGGTGAGCAAAGTCATCGATAATAACTGTATCATTGACAATTTTCTCAGTGAAACGACGCTTAACACCAGCAAATGTTTTCAGGTGTTCACGCACCAAGTTCAAATCAAATCCTGCTGTGTAAAGAAGACCAATAACGGCTGTCGCATTCATGATATTGTGACGACCAAAGGTTGGGATGTGGAATTGACCCAATTCTTGTCCACGGAAGTGAACTGTGAAGGTTGAACCAGTTGTTGAACGAAGAAGATCGCTAGCTACAAAGTCATTGCCTTCAGCTTCAAAACCATAATAATAAATCGGAGCATTAGCTGTAATTTTACGCAATTCTGCATCTTCACCATAGACAAAGAGACCCTTAGTAATTTGTTTAGCATAATCGTTAAAGGCATTGAAAACATCCTCTAGACTTGTGAAGTAGTCTGGATGGTCAAAGTCAATATTGGTGATAATCGAGTATTCTGGGTGGTAAGGCATGAAGTGACGCTCATATTCGTCAGATTCAAAGACAAAATATTTGGCATTGGCCGAACCACGACCTGTCCCATCCCCAATCAAGAAGCTAGTGTCCGTGATGTGAGACAAGACATGAGACAACATACCCGTTGTTGAAGTTTTTCCATGCGCTCCTGCTACTCCCATGCTAACAAAGTCACGCATAAAGCTACCTAGGAACTCATGGTAACGTTTGTAGCTGATACCATTTTGGTCTGCATAGGCAATTTCGACATTGTTATCAGGGCGGAAGGCATTTCCAGCGATAATTTCCATATCACCGTCTAGATTTTTTTCATCAAAAGGAAGAATGGTAATTCCTGCCTGCTCAAGACCACGTTGAGTAAAGTAGTACTTTTCAACATCTGATCCCTGTACCTTATGCCCCATTTGGTGCAACATCAAGGCCAAGGCACTCATCCCTGATCCCTTAATTCCGATAAAATGATATGTCTTTGACATGTTTCCTCCCCTATTCTGTAATTCTTGTCAGATTTAACTCTTGGGCAACCCGACGTTCTTGTTCTGTTTGTTTACTTTTTTTATTGTAGATTTGGCTCTTCTTTAGAAAATCATAGTTGTTTTTCTTTGGGCCTGAAGTTTCTTTTGTCTCAGCTTGAGTCGAAATATTGCTCACTTCTTCCGCCAAAATGTAATGAGACTGGGTCAATTTTTGACTATATTTGACAAATTCACCAGGATTTTCCTTTTGGAAAGGCGCTGTCGGTTGATTACCCTGTCTAACTAGACTTGGCTGAGAATGGCGTCTTGTAGGAGTGATGTCCTTAGTAAGATAGCTTGCCGAGCGTTTCTTTTTCAAATCCGCACGCGCTTCTTCACGCGCCACCTCCGCATAGCTCTTTCCTTCTTTTTTTACCCCTAAAGGAGCCTTTTTAGGTTTCTCTACTTGCTTTTCAATCGGTTTGACTGGTGTTTCTTCAGCAATAGGAGCCCATTCTAAATAATTTTTATCTCGATACTCACCCTTGATATTACTGATCAGATCAGACTCATCATAGAGATTCATGACTGGCATTTCAGTCAGCATGACCTCGTCATCTGACACCAATGGAAATCGTTCTTGTTTCATTTTCTATTTCCTTTCAACACTTCATTATAGCGTATTGTCTTGATTTTTCAAGTGCTGACTTCAGAAATTCCCAAAATTTCTCTAATTTCTGCTAGGGTAAGGCTGCCACGTGACTCTGTTCCGTCCAATACTTGTGACACCAGATGTTTCTTTTGTTCTTGTAGTTCCTGAATTTTTTCTTCGATAGTTCCTTTAGTTACCAAGCGATAGACCTCAACCATTTCCTCTTGTCCCATCCGATGGGCACGGCCAATAGCCTGCGCTTCCACCGCAGGATTCCACCAAAGGTCAACCAAGATAACCGTATCAGCACCTGTCAGGTTCAGACCGACACCACCAGCCTTAAGAGAAATCAGAAAGGCATCTCTTTCCCCTTGGTTAAAGGCTTTGGTCATGTCTTGTCTTTCCTTGGCCGGGGTCGAACCTGTGATTTTAAAGGAAGTCAAGCCCAAGTCTGGCAGTTCTTGTTCAATTTTTTCCAACATTCCCTTGAACTGAGAGAAAATCAAGACACGGTGTCCACCGTCTGCCACCTGTACCAGCAGGTCTCGGAGACTATCCAGTTTGCCACTGGCTCCCTGATAATCTTCCATAAAGAGGGCAGGAGTGTCACAGATTTGGCGCAAGCGCATCAGACCAGACAAAATTTCCACTCGACTACGCTGAAATTCCTGATCTGACACCTGAGCCAATCTATCTCTCATCTGTTGCAACTGGGCTAGGTAGATAGCCTTTTGCTGGTCTTCCAGTTCATTTTTATAAACCACTTCAATCAAGTCTGGCAATTCAGTCAGAACTTCTTCTTTCTTGCGTCGCATCACGAAAGGCTTGATAAACTGAGCCACTCGCTCTGCTGGCAATTTCATAAATTCTTTCTTGCTTGGCAAAAGTCCTGGCATGACGATTTGGAAAATAGACCACAGCTCACCTAGATGGTTTTCAATAGGAGTCCCTGACAAGGCAAAGACCGACGGCACCACAAACTGTCTCAATGTCTGAGCAATCTTGGTCTGGGCGTTCTTCATTACCTGAGCCTCATCTAAGAAAAGGAAGTCAAAGGCCATCCCCTGATAAAGATCACTGTCCTGACGGAAGGTAGCATAACTAGTCACATAGATTTGATGGCTCTCGACAAGAATCTCTTCACGACTAGCTTTCAAACCATGAACAACAGCCACATCCAACTGTGGGGCAAACTTCTGAAATTCATCTGTCCAGTTGTAAATCAAACCTGACGGTGCTAAAATCAAAACCCGACTTTCTTTTGTCACTTGACTAGTCAAAAAAGCAATAGTCTGCAGGGTTTTCCCAAGTCCCATATCATCAGCCAAAATCCCACCAAAACCATAATGATGGAGCATTTGCAGCCAGCTGATTCCTTTTTCCTGATAATCTCGTAAATCAGCCTGAACCTGAGTTGCCTGTCTAGGAAAATCCTCTGGATGCGTCAAATCGTGGGCCAGATTCTGGAATTCTTGTGAAAAAGAAACACGGTCACGACCTTCAAAAAGATGAGCTAAACTGTAGGCCAAGGATTTTCGAGCCTGTAAAGCCCCATCTTTTAATTCAAGCTGCCCCAGTTCCTGTAGATTTTGGCGAATTTTCTTAGTTTCTTCATCAAAAAAGTAAACTTGATTGGACGAATCAATGTAAAAATCCTTGTTGGCAACCAAGGCCTGCATGGCTTGGTCAATTTCCTCTTGGGCAATATCTTGAAAATCAAACTGGATTTCCAAGAGACCTCCCTTGGACGCAATCTGCACCTGAGGACTTGCTAGACTATAAAGTTCTTCTAGCTTATCTGATAGGTCAACATTCCCGAGTTTTTCAAATACTGGAATGATTTCGTGGAAGAAATGATAAACAGACTCTGCTTTTAAAGCCTGACGCCAAGATTGAAAATCTGCTTCAAAGCCAGCTACCAAACAGGCTTGGAAAACTCTTTCTTCTAAGTCAGCATCACTCGAAAATGGTAATTCTTCTAGCTCTTGTCTGCTATATACCTGTCTATTTCCATAATCAAATTGAATTTCTAAACGAATCCGATTATCCTCTTCCCTATCAAAGTAAAAAGAGGGCTCAAAAATTTTGATTTGTAAGCGTTCTGGAGCTGAAACGGTGCCCATCTGGCTAAAAAGAGTCAGACAGGAAGCTAACTTATCTCGGTCACTACTATCAAATTGTAGATATTTCTTTCCATGCTGATCCAAATGCAGTGCTTTGATTTCCTTGAGAAGGCGCGTCTGCTGATCTGTTAGAAAATAAACTTGTCCTTTATGAAACAACACAGCTCCCTGATAAAAGACATTGACCCTGGGGCTCTCGCTGATTTCCATTTCAAAATAGTCAGAGTATTCTGTTACTGTAAAGGCAAATAAATTAGCATCCGCATTCATATCCTGAAAAAGTAGGGTTTGGTAGCTATCCACTTGATGGTCAAATTGAAAATGAGGCAAGGTCATCAATAAATTCACACCCTGCTCAAAAAAGGTCAGAGGAAAAAAGAGATGCCGACCTTGATTTTGGAAAAAGAGGTCTGGAGCTAGTCCTTCCTCCGTTAGTCCCCGCAAGAAAGTCAAAAGTTCTTGGCTGGCCTCATCAAAGTCTTCCCAAGACAGAGACTCCTCATAGGTCTTACCAATCATATAAGGTTTTCTCTTCTCGACAACTTTTAAAAAGAGTGGAATATCCCGAATGACATAGTATTTTTGACTATTGATTTGCCCGATTCTCAAGGTCCACAAGATATGATTGGTTCCTGCTTCCACCTGACCGACAGCCGATAATTCATAGGTTCGATCTGATTTTGGAGACAAGATTCGATCCAAAAATTTGCCACCCAAGGTCACCTTGGTTTCAACGGCCTCTTTTTCTTCATGACCTTCTTCCAGACTCTGCAAGATTTCTTGGCCACGCTCATCATTTTTTAGAAAATGCTCCAAAGCCGCCAAATGCACACAGTAGCCCTTCTTTTGGAAAAAATCGCAAGCACAAAAAATCAAATCATCCTCTAGACTATAGCGCAGTTCTTCTTCTGCAACGCGAGCGTAGAGTCGATTATTCTTTTCCTTGATGATGTCAACCTTACCAGTTTCATAAAGGGCAACGCCTTCGATACGGACTTTCCCCGGAATCAATTTAGCCATATTCTTACCTGTACCTTATCCTTTTATTATACCATATTCCCTACGAAAATAGCCCCCTAGGAAGACTGTTCTCCTAGAAGGCTGGATTTTTAAAGTTTGGCAAAAGTCGTCACAATCCGCTGACAAACTTCTTGCAACAGAGATTTAGGCATGGCTACATTGAGGCGGGCATGGAGACTTCCTTCCTCCCCAAAATCCAAACCACGGTTGAGGATAACCTTGGCTTCATTTCTCAACAGCTCTTGCAATGTTTCATCAGTTAGGTCATAGGCTGAAAAATCAAGCCAAATCAAGTAGGTTCCTTGTGGTTTCATGACCTTGATTTTAGTCTCTTTTCCAAATACATCCACCACATAATTGATGTGGTCTTCAAAGACTTGCTTGAGTTCCTCTAGCCAATCCTTCCCATAGCGATAGGCGGCTTCTGTCGCCAAATAACCCAAGCCTGAAATTTCATGCTGGTTATTGGCCAACTGGCGTTTCTGGTAAGCCACTCTTAATTTCGGATTTTCAATGACTGCATAGGAATTTTTTGTTCCAGCAATATTAAAAGTTTTAGTGGCACTGCTCAAGACAATAGCAAATTCTTTAAAGGCCGGATCAATGGTATTGAAAGACTGGTGTTTGTGACCAAAAAGAGCCAAATCTTGGTGAATCTCATCCGAAACCAAGAAAATACCGTGTTTTTGACAGAGTTGACCAATCTTCTCCAACACCTCCTTTTCCCATACACGTCCACCAGGATTGTGAGGGTTGCAAAGAATATAGAGTTTGACCTCCTCTTCCACCAAATCCTTTTCCAGTTGGTCAAAGTCAATCTCAAACAGACCATCCTTTTCCACCAAAGAATTAGTAATCAATCTGCGGTTATTCAACTTGACACTGCGAGCAAAAGGTGGATAGACAGGTGTGTTAATCAAAACTGCTTCGCCTTCTTTTGTAAAGGCTTGAATAGCTGTTGAGATGGCCGGTACCACACCCTCGATAAAGACAAGAGCTTCTTTGTCAAAGTGGTAACCGTGTTGTGTAGCTTCCCACTTTTGAACTTCGTGAATTAACTCTTCACTGGCATAGGTATAACCATAAACCAGCTGGTCAGCGTAAGTTTGCACAGCTTGGCGGATTTCAGGCAAGACTACAAAGTCCATATCCGCTATCCAAGCTGGTAGGACTTCACTATCCGTCTCCGTCTCTTTCCATTTATAAGTATGGTACCCTAAACGATTGGGCAGGCTTGTAAAATCATATTTTCCCATCTTTGTCTTATCCTTCCAAGGCTTGGCGCAAATCTGCAATTAAATCTCTAGCATCCTCAATCCCAATTGACAAGCGCAAGAGGTCATCTGTCAAACCATAAGAATGGCGCACTTCTGCTGGAATATCAGCGTGGGTTTGGGTCGTTGGATAGGTAATGAGACTTTCCACTCCACCCAAACTTTCCGCAAAAGAGAAGACCTTGAGGCTGTTTAAAATGTGAGGAATGCGTGTTTCATCCGCTACTTTAAAGGAAATCATGCCTCCACGACCCGTATAGAGAACTTCCTTAACTGCTGGAGAATCCTTCAAAAAGGCGACCACTTCTTGAGCATTGGCTGTTGAGCGCTCCATACGAAGAGACAAGGTCTTGAGACCACGAATCAATTGATAACTGTCAAATGGCGACAAGACTGCCCCTGTCGTATTGAGATTGTAAAAGAGTTTCTCGTATAGTTCTAAACTATTGGTCACAACCACACCAGCCAAGACATCATTGTGGCCTGCTAGATATTTGGTTGCTGAATGCAGAACGATATCTGCTCCATCTTCAATCGGGCGTTGATAGATAGGGCTGTAGAAGGTATTGTCCACCACCACTTTGGCACCCTTAGCATGAGCCAATTTTGCTAGTTTTTCGATATCAAATTCCAACATCAAAGGGTTGGTTGGGGTTTCTATATAAAGAACATCCACATCCTTTTCCAACTCGGCAATCAACTCTTCTTCTGTATTGGCATAGGTGAAATGGAAACGACCTTCCTGCTCCACTTGATTGAACCAGCGGAAAGAACCACCGTAAAGATCACGCACTGCCAAGACCTTACTTCCTACTGGAAAGACGCTAAAGGCCAGTACAATAGCTGACATCCCTGAGCTAGTCGCTAGAGCATAGTCTGCTGACTCAATAGCCGCCAAGACTTCTTCCGCCTTACTACGAGTTGGGTTTTTGGTGCGCGTATAGTCAAATCCAGTAGATTGACCAAACTCTGGATGCTGATAGGTCGTTGAAAAATGAAGCGGTGTCACCAAGGCTCCTGTCGCTTCGTCTGACTTAATACCCGCCTGGGCTAAAATTGTGTTAATGTGTAATTCCTTGCTCATACAATTCCTCCAAATCTATAGTAACTATTGTACCACTTATTTTCATCAACTCATTTTCTTCTTTTCAAGAGCTAGTTATAGTTTCAAACTATATAAAAACGACAGCTTCTTTCGAAACCATCGTTTTTCTTGAAAAATCCTTATTTGACATGTTTTGCCAATTCTTCTTGGGCTTTTTTATTGGATTCTTCTTTTTCTTTCAACCATTTTTCTTTGGCTTTTTCATATTCGTCTTTTGTGACTGTCTTATCTTGTAATTTGAGATACTTGTATGATTCGATCCCTTTATTACCCGCCAATGAGAATGGGCTAGAGAAAGGAACTGTTTTTCTCAAAGTTGGTGTACCACCAAGTGATACGTTTGGAATTGCTAGTGAGCTATCTACCAACCAAGCTTGAGCCTCAGCGTATTTTTCATAACGTTTTGCTGGATCTTGCTCTTTATTAGCATCTTCTAACATCTGAGTGTAAGTATCTAGTCCAACTGCCTTAGCCTTGTCATTTACTTCTCCAGGCTCTAGACCTAAGTTTTGTAGAACTCCACCACTTTTCACATTAAAGATTTCAAGATAACTTGATGGATCTTGGTAGTCTGCACTCCAACCACCATTGTATAAATCGTAATCTTTCTGAGCTGCAGTCTGAGCCAAATAGCTTGTATTATCAAAGTCTTCAGTAGAGAGTTGGTGAACATCAATCACAACATTATCAGACCCCAAGACAGATTCAATCGATTGTTTCATGGAATTAATTCCTTGAATTTCTGCCTTATTGGTCAAATCTACAGTTTTATCTAAGTGAATAGGGAATTGGACTCCTTTAGCTTGGAGTTCTTTCTTAGCTTCGGCAAATTTAGCCTTGGCTTTTTCTGGATTGTAGTATGGATCTTGAGCATCAGCAAAGTTGATTCCTTGCCATTCTTTACCATAATTGACCATCTTAGAGGCTACTACTTCACCAAAGTCTTTTCCGTTGATACTTACGAAGTTTGGTGGAACAACCAAATTACGTAAAATCTTAGTAGCACCATCTTCACCTTGAGATTGAGCACCATAGGCTGTACGGTCATAGGCAAAGTTAATAGCTTGACGGAAGTTCTTATTAAGAACGGCTTCTTGAGTCGATTTCTTTTCAGCATCACTCGTCTTAGCAGTGAATTTATAAGATTTTCTATCTAAGTTAAAGTTTAAGAAATAAGATGTCGCATCTTGAAGACTATATACGATATTGTCCTTGTTCTTCTCTTTAATCCCTTCAAAACTTGAGCTATTTGGATAGAGACGAGCATAACTATAGGCACCCTCCACAAAGTTACGTGCTAATGCATCTTGGTCACTACCATCAAAGTAAGCCAATTTCACATCATCTACAAAGACATTCTTGGCATCCCAGTAATTCGGATTTTTCTTGAATTCAATAACAGATTTTGAAACAAAGGATTTCATTAAGAAAGGACCATTGTACAAAATGCTAGATGGATCCACCTTGCCAAAATCATCCCCTTTAGATTTCAAGAAATCCGCATTAAGAGGAAAGAGAATTGTTGAAGTTGTTTTTGAATTCCAGTAAGGTTCTGGGCGAGTCAAAGTGTATTGAACCGTTTGGTCGTCAATAGCCTTTACACCTACAGTTGAAAAGTCTTTCGTTTTACCGTTAATGTAGTCATCCAAACCTGCAACGGATTCTTGTACTAGGTACAAGGCTTCTGATTTTTTATCAGCAGCATACTGAAGACCAGTTACGAAGTCTTTGGCAGTTACTGGGGCATATTCTTCACCTTCAGAGGTATACCATTTCGCTTCCTTACGAAGTTTGTAGGTATAAGTCAAACCGTCCTTAGAAACACTCCAATCCTCTGCCATGGATGGGACATAATTTCCATATTGGTCATTTTCCATGAGCCCATCTACCAGATTGGTCACAATATCATTGGTCGTTGCACGGTTTTCTGCTAGATAGTTCAAACTAGATGGATCACTTGAATAAACATAATTATATGTTTTTGATCCTGTGCTAGAATTTCCACACGCGCTCAATAAAATACCTGCACTTAACACGACACCTGCAAGTGCTGCATACTTGGCTTTAGACTTTTTCATCTCCAGAACCTCCTGATTTAAATATTTGTCTTATTATACAACTTGAGTTTTATTTAGTCAATAGTTTTTTAAGTAAAATTTAAGAAAAATAAAATTACCATCTACAAACTTTATCTATTATTCTACAAATTAATAAAAAAGAGAATAATTCAAGCATTTCATGGTAGAAACGTTCAAATTATCCCTTTTATTTATAAATGTTTTTTAAATTAACTTTAATTTGATTCGTAAGCGATCTGCTTGGGCTTTTCCAATCACCTTATCCAACAAACGGGTACGGAGACTCAAGAATCCGTAAACTCCTCCCCCCATGGCACCGACAAGAGCTACATATAGGAAACTCCACAAACGTCCACTTGGTTGGAAGACAAATCCTAAAATCCACTGCAATGTCCCAACTACTAGAAACATGAAAAGAGTTAACAAACTGATTAAAATGGTTCTCTTCAAAATCACCTTACGCTTAACACCAGTTACTTGACAAATATCCCGATACATCAAGACGTTAGGAATGATAAGACCGATGGTTGTGGAAATCAAAGGACCATAACTGTGGAAGAGAGCGATGGTTGGAAGTTGCAAGACTAGCTTGGCAATGGAACCATAGATAAAATAGAGAACTGCCTTGCGATTGTGGAACATGGCTTGAAGCATTGGTGACAAGACCATGTACAAGCCTAAAATAGTAGACTGCAAAACTGCAAAGACAAACAAGCCCATAGCCAAACTATCTGGCTTACCATAGAAAACCGTATAAAGAGGTTCCCCTACCATGACCACTCCAACCGTTGCTGGTAGCAGGAATAAGAAAAGCATGGTGATGCTGTCCTGAACCAGACGAGAAGCCGCCTTCAAGTCCCCCTTGACATAGTTTTCAGTCAAAAGCGGCAAACCGACACTCCCAATCGAAACCCCAACAGAAATCAAAATCATAGTAATTTTATTTGGATTGGCAGAAAAATAAGAAAACATGACAATTAAGTCTTCATTACTGTAGTTGCTAAACCACTTCATGCTATTGATAAAGGTATTTTGGTCTAAGATTTGGAAAAGCTGAATAGCCGAACCAGTCAAGATAAAAGGAATAGCTTCCTTAATCGTATCCATTAACAGGTGTTTGCTATCAATCTTATCTCGTGTTTCAAAGACTTTTTGAAGCATTCCTTCTTTATAGAGGAAATAAAGCAAGACAGCAAAACTGGCTACCATGCCGACAAAGGCAGCAAAGGTGGATTGGGTAACCGCTGCTAGATAATCTCCTGAACCGAGCTTCATAATGATAAAGGTAGCCAAGAGCATCCAGATAACACGAATGACCTGCTCAGCGATTTGGCTCATGGCATAAGGTTTCAGATTATTCATTCCTTGGAAGAAACCTCGAATGACACTCATAGAAGGGAAAATCAAGACCGCCCAAGCTAAACTCTGCATGATTGGGATCAAGTCTTTGCCCACGCCAGACAAATCTGCTAGCCAAGGAGCAAAGACATACAAGATTAAAGCAAAAACCAAACCTAGTCCTGTCATAAAGCCTAAAAAGCTCCGAATCAGGGCAAAGCTATGCTCTTCTTCTCGCATGGTATTGTACTTGGCAACTTGCTTGGCCACCGCAACTGGAATCCCTGCTGTTGAAACCAGCAAAAACCAGGCATAGATATTGTAGCCCATGGTAAAAAGACCATTGGCCGTAGCTGCATAAGATCCCATCCAGATATACCAAGGGATAATATAAATAGCCCCGAGTAGGCGACTGATAAAATTACTAGCCGTTAGCCAAGCAGTCCCCCGTAACATCTGGGCCTGCTGGTGATTGTTTTCGTGCGACATAGATTCCTCATTCAATTTTGATAACTAGGAAAAACTCCTTATCTTCCATTATAAACTTTTCCTTGTTACTTGTAAATTTACGACTTTCGGTTTACAATAGAAAGTATGATTAAGATTGAAACCGTATTAGATATTTTAAAGAAAAATGGTCTCTTCCGTGAGATTATCGACCAAGGACATTATCACTACAACTACAGCCATGTCGTATTTGACACCATCTGCTATGACAGCCGCAAGGCCAAAGAAAAGAGCCTCTTTTTCGTCAAGGGTGCTGCCTTTAAGAAGGAATTCCTGATTTCTGCCATCTCTCAAGGCCTCGGTTGGTATGTGGCTGAAAAGGACTATGAAGTTGGTATTCCTGCCATTATCGTCAGTGATATCAAGAAAGCCATGAGTTTGATTGCCATGGAGTTTTATGGCAATCCACAGAAAAAACTTAAACTCCTTGCCTTTACTGGTACTAAGGGTAAGACAACAGCAGCCTATTTCGCCTATAACATCTTATCTCAAGGGCATCGACCTGCTATGCTCTCGACTATGAATACAACTCTAGATGGTAAAACTTTCTTTAAATCAGCGTTGACAACCCCTGAGAGTATTGACCTCTTTGATATGATGAATCAAGCTGTGCAAAATGACCGCACCCACCTCATCATGGAAGTCTCCAGTCAAGCCTATCTGGTCAAACGTGTCTATGGTCTAACCTTTGATGTGGGAGTTTTCCTCAATATCAGCCCAGACCATATCGGCCCTATTGAACACCCTAGCTTTGAAGACTACTTCTACCACAAACGTCTCTTGATGGAAAATAGCCGAGCAGTCATCATTAATAGTGACATGGATCACTTTTCTGTCTTGAAAGAACAAGTGGCAGATCAAGTCCATGATTTCTATGGAAGCAAATCAAATAACCAAATCGAGAATTCCAAAGCCTTTAGCTTTTCAGCTACGGGTAAACTCGCTAGTGATTATAATATCCAACTGATTGGTCACTTCAACCAAGAAAATGCCGTTGCTGCTGGACTTGCTTGTCTCCGTCTTGGAGCTAGTCTTGGGGACATCAAAAAAGGAATCGCTGCTACACGCGTTCCTGGTCGTATGGAAGTCCTCACCCAGAAAAATGGTGCCAAGGTCTTCATCGACTATGCCCACAATGGGGATAGTCTGAAAAAACTCATCAATGTGGTTGAAACTCATCAAACTGGAAAAATTGCTCTGGTTCTGGGTTCGACAGGAAATAAGGGAGAAAGTCGTCGTAAGGACTTTGGACTTCTCCTCAATCAACACCCTGAGATTCAAGTCTTTTTGACTGCTGATGACCCCAACTATGAAGACCCAATGACCATCGCGGATGAAATTAGTAGCTATATCAATCATCCTGTTGAAAAGATTGCGGATCGCCAAGAAGCCATCAAGGCAGCTATGGCTATCACTGAACAAGAACTCGATGCTGTCATTATTGCTGGTAAGGGAGCAGATTGCTACCAAATCGTTCAAGGAAAGAAAGAAACCTATCCAGGAGATGCAGCCGTCGCAGAAAATTATTTATAAGATAGAAAAATCAAGGGAAATGAAACCCTTGATTTTTTCTATCTTTATTTAAAAGCGTTTTTCAAGCCTTCAACGGCACCTTCTACAGCACCTTTAGCATCTTCAACTACTTCTTTTGCCTTAGCAACTGTCTTTTCTACAGCACCTTCTGCTTCAGTTTTGCTATCCCCAGTAACTTTACCAAATCCTTCTTTGATAGCACCTGTTGCTTGTTCCAATTTGTTTTCAAGTGACATATGATTGTCTCCTTTAGTTTATTCCGATATGTGTTACCGGTTACATATAGTTTATACCGAATACTAAGGAAAGTCAAACAATGTGCTCAGAAATAAGAAATCACGCCAAGTAGAAAGTTAATCTTTCCTTATCAAAATCGATAGCCAACTCATACTTTCCATCTTCCTTTTGGACAATATAACCTAGGACAACTAAACTGTCCACAAAGATGTCACGGCGTTTCTGCATAAGCTGGTCTTTTTTGAGAAATTTCAACAAAAAAGTCGTCATATATTTGAGAGCATACTCAGGATTGACATCTCCCAAAATGTCATAGAGCTCCTGCTGTTTTTCTGTCAAAGGATACTGATGTTTGACCTTGTAGAAATAATTGGACAGGGTCATTTTTGATCTCGCAAAGTCCGTCTTTTCAACTAAAATAGCTGCATTGGTTTGATTTCGTAATTCTGTCTCAAAACACTGCTCCAACAAGGCTTGATAGTTCGGACTAGCTTCTCTAACAAAAATCTCTTGGTCCAGTTCGAGACTATCAAGAGACTCAAGCATAGGAAGATTGAGGTAATAACGCTTATTTTCCCGTAGAATCAAGCCAGCCTTTATATACTCTTCCATGAGTTTATCAACTGCTAGATCTGGAAATTGAGCCTTGATTTCTCTTAGAATCACATCATCATTCTGGTCCAGATAGCGGATCAATTCTCCAAAAAATGGCTGTCTCGTCAAACGAGATGGATTAAAAATCTGAATCATGAAGATTCCTTTCTTTACATTCTAACAGAAGCGATGCTGCCAACTGACTAGGATTGGTCCCAGCTTGGTTCAGAGGAACAGGCAGGCCTAGTCCTCTGTAATATTCTCTCCAAAAATCACTAATCTCCTGCTCCCCATCTCCAAATTTCATGGGAATAGTTTCAAAAATCGGTAGGATTTCTGCCATATACTGGGAACAGTAAAAACCATGTCCATCCGGATAGAAAGATGCATTGTAAGGAGCTTCCAGATGTTTACAAGCTTTTTCCTTCACAGACTGGATATCCATTTCTGGGTAGACATAGAGGTCGTACAAATGATTGGACTCAAAGAAGTCTGCTGGTTCCTGACAGATAACACCAGCCTGTCCACTAGCGTGGTAAATCATCCCATCCAAATAAATGGCAACATGGTTATAGTTGCCTGTGGAAGTCTGAATAGCCTGTCCCATGTCCGACCCATCTCTCACAAAAATCAAATCACCATTATCTAACATGCTTCACTCCCAGAAAAAAAGGAGCCGAAACCCCTTTAGCTATATGGAAAACATCGTTTTCTCGTGTCAATCTCTAGTCAAATAATTACCATTTAAATAATTCATTAACTATATTATAAGAATCACTCTAGCTGAAAATAATAAAGTAGCACCAAACTTCCAAAAGACAGAGCTAAGTAAAGGATTCCTATTTGCAATCCATACAAATACCAAAAACTACCACTAACTAAAATAAAAATAGATATCTCAGCAACGAGGCGTTGCCATTTTTTTAAAAGCATGTGGAGATTTTGGTGCCATATATCGCGCCCAAAATAAGATTAATAGAACTGCTAGAAGAAAAAATAGGAATTTTTCCAGCCAAGAAATTTGTATTACAGACACGGAGAAAAGACCAAGGATTGCCACAACCTCAACCAAAAAGCGTAGTCCTGCAATCAATCGCATCATGCTATCACCATCTATAAATAGTCAAATTAACAATTCCAAATATTCCTTAAATATTACCCATTAAAGCTTTCTGTCAACTGAGGTACCACTTGTTTCTTACGTGAAACAGCACCTGGAAGGAAAGCATGATTGTTTTCAAGTTTGAAGTTAAAGGCTGCTTCTACCTTGTCCATGTTAGCACCAAGTGCTAGGATTTCTGAGTTTGAGTTGACGATATCTGTAATCATCAAGACAAAGTCAGAGTAGCCGTTTGCTGCGTTAGCAGCTTGCATTGCAGCTTCAATTTCTGCTTGACGTTCCAAAACTTCAGCGATGTCAACTGTATTTACTTGAGCAACACGGACATTATTTCCGTTCAATTCAAAAGTCTTAGCATCGATGTCAATCAATTCGTCAGCAGATTTGCTAGCCAAGTTGGTACCAGCTTTCAACATAGCCAAACCATATTCTTCCAAGTTGACACCAGCCAATTCAGCCAATTCAGGAGCAATGACTGTATCTGTTGGGTGTGTTGTTGGTGATTTCAAAAGAAGGGTATCTGAAATCAAGCCAGAAAGCATCAAACCAGCCAATTCTTTAGGAACAGCTACACCATGTTCTTTGAACATACGGTAAACGATTGAAGACGCTGATCCAACTGGCTCCAAACGCATGTAAAGTGGGCTTGCAGTTTCAAAGTTAGCCACACGGTGGTGGTCTACAACACCGTAAACTTCTACTTCAGCGATATCTGATACAGATTGTTGGAATTCATTGTGGTCAGTCAGGATAACTTGCTCTGCGCCTTCTGCTTTAGCAGAAGTGATAACACGCGGTGCTTCCACACCAAAATAGTTCAAGACAAAGGCTGTTTCTTCATTTGGAGTTCCAAGGGCAACAGCTTCCGTATCCAAACCGTAAGCTTCTTTTGCAAGGTAGGCAAAGGCTACAGATGACCCGATGGCATCTGAGTCTGGATTTTGGTGACCAAATACTAGAATCTTAGACATGATAATACCTCATTTTGTTTATTCTCTTTATTGTAGCATTTTTTTCGCTTTTTGACAAAAGTAAGAGGAGTCAAAGGACTCCTCTCGATTCTTCAAAATAACTGATACTCTTCGAAAATCTCTTCAAACCACGTCAGCTTCGCCTTGGATTATATATGTGACTGACTTCGTCAGTTCTATCCACAACCTCAAAACAGTGTTTTGAGCTGACTTCGTCAGTCTTATCTACAACCTCAAAGCAGTGCTTTGAGCAACCTACGGCTAGCTTCCTAGTCTGCTCTTTGATTTTCATTGAGTATGAGTAAATTTCTATCTTGATTTTCAGATAAAAATCTTTCCTTCTGCGGTCGCTTCTTACGCTTGAGAAGGGCTTCAGCCGACATGGCTTCTTCCTTACTGGCAAAACCTTGAGCATAGATAAGTTTGACTGGCAAGCGTGCTCGTGTATATTTGGCTCCCTTCCCACTATTGTGGACAGCGAGACGTCTCCTTATGTCAGTCGTATAGCCTGTATAGTAGGATCCATCACGGCACTCCAGCACATACATATAAGCCTTATGATCCATAATAAATCTCTTCGAGTTCCGGCGTATAAGAGCCATCATCATTGTGAACAATGAGAGGTGGTAAAACCTTAAAGCCACTTGTCGAGCCATCCTTGATAGCCTCAATCAAGAGCATATTGGCCTCCTTTTCTCTTTTTGGATAAACAAACTGCAAGCGCTTAGGTGCTAAATTATGTCGTTGCAAGCTGTCCAAGATATCTAAAAGTCGATCAGGACGATGAACCATGGCCAAACGCCCATTGGACTTGAGAATACTCTGGGCACTACGACAGATTTCCTGCAAATTGGTCGTGATTTCATGGCGTGCCAAGAGATAATGTTCACTCTCGTTCAGATTAGAATGAGGATCTACCTTGAAATAGGGCGGATTACACAAAATCATATCCACCTTACTTCCCTGTATACGAGAAGGCATATTTTTCAAATCATCACAGATGACCTCCATCTGCTCCTCCAAACCATTCAAACGGACAGAGCGTTCAGCCATATCCGCCAAACGCTCCTGAATCTCAACAGCCAAAATCTGTGCCTGAGTTCGAGTACTAGCAAAGAGTCCCACTGCTCCATTCCCAGCACAAAAATCCACTATTAAGCCCTTCTTAGGGAAACGTGGAAATCGTGACAAGAGAACACTATCCACCGAATAGCTAAAAACCTCTCTATTTTGAATGATTTTGATATCTGTCGAAAAGAGCTGGTTAATGCGCTCTCCCGATTTTAATAATTGTTCTTCTTCCATGGTCCTATTATAGCAAATTCATATTAACATTACAAAAGATAGAGATTTCTAACTAGTTCTTCTGACTCTTCAAATGTTGAAGGGCTTCCTTGGTCCAAATTGGCATCATTCTTTTGAGAGGCGCAAAGCCGTAGTTAAAGCGGTCGCTTGAAAAACGTCGCCGTCTCGGAAACTGGTGCTTTTCTTCCTCCAAAGTGCGGATAGAAAGGCTGGCTTTCCCTGTAAATTCATCTAAATCCACTACTTGAACTTGAACCTCTTCATCGACTTTCAAGGCTTCATGAATATTTTCAATAAAGCCTGTCCGAATTTCTGAAATGTGAATCAGCCCCGTATCACCCGTCTCTAGCTCAACAAAGGCACCGTAGGGCTGAATCCCTGTAATACGCCCCTTTAGCTTATCACCGATTTTCATCTTAGTCCTCAATTTCAATAGTTTCAATCACAACATCTTCAACTGGCTTGTCCATAGCTCCTGTTTCAACAGCAGCAATTTCATCCAAGACAGCGTAAGAAGCTTCATCAGCTAGCTGACCAAAAACAGTGTGACGGCGGTCTAGGTGAGGTGTCCCACCTTGGTTAGCATAGATTTCCGCAATCGGTTCTGGCCAACCACCACGAGCAATTTCTTTCTTAGAATATGGCAAATGTTGATTTTGCACGATAAAGAACTGGCTGCCGTTGGTATTTGGACCAGCATTGGCCATTGAAAGGGCACCACGGATATTGTAAAGTTCTTCTGAGAACTCATCCTCAAAAGATTCGCCGTAGATTGACTCGCCACCCATACCAGTTCCAGTTGGGTCTCCACCTTGAATCATAAAGTCCTTGATAATACGGTGGAAAATGACACCATCATAGTAGGCATCTTTTGAAAGAGCTACAAAGTTAGCCACTGTTTTAGGAGCATGCTCTGGGAAGAGCTTGATACGCAAGTCTCCGTGATTGGTCTTAATAGTCGCAAGAGGACCTTCTACTGTTTCAATGTCTACTTGTGGGAAATGCAATTCTTTTTCTACCATACCAAATCCTTCTAAGGCATCAAAAATGCCATCTTCTTCTAGTATTTTTGTTATATAATCTGCTTTTTCTTTGATTTTTTCATGAGAAATTCCCATTGCGACGCTGATTCCAGCGTAATCAAAGAGTTCCAAGTCGTTGAGCCCATCTCCAAAGACCATAACGTTCTCTGGTTTCAAGCCTAGATGTTCCACAACCTGTTCCACACCTGTCGCCTTAGAGCCTGAAATCGGCACAATGTCAGACGAATGCTCATGCCAACGAACCATGCGAAGTTTGTCTGAGAGACTGTCAGGCAAGCGTAAATCATCCCCTTTATCTTCAAAAGTCCACATCTGATAGATGTCTTCTTTTTCATGGAAATCTGGATCCACATCCAAATCGGGATAAATTGGATTGATAGCCTCACTCATCATATCGGTGCGAGTCGACAACTTGGCATCATGACTCCCAACCAAACCATACTCGATTTCCTCTTGCTTGACCCAAGAGATATACTCCTCAACATCTGACTTATCAATCTGATGTTGATAAATAACCTGACCTTTTTTATCTTCGATATAAGCCCCATTTAAGGTCACAAAAAAGTCAGGCTTGAGTTCACGAATCTCTGGTACAACACCAAAAATCCCCCGTCCAGAAGCAATACCCGTCAAAATTCCTTTCTCACGTAATTGCTTAAAAACAGTTGGGATTGAAGACGGAATAAAACCAGTCTTGGAATTTCGCAAGGTATCATCAATATCAAAAAAGACAATCTTGATTTTCTTTGCCTTGTATCTTAATTTCGCATCCATCTCACTACCTCTTTCAATCTAACTCTTTCCATTATACCATAAAGTAGGCAAATCCCCTATTTTCAAAAAGTTTCCAGTTTTATTCTAAGTCCTTGGATGATAAGAAAATAATTGTTTATGAAAAAGTCCAGCCAAATTCAACTCGACTTCTCATTCCAGAACTCGTGAAAAAAAGACCCAAACGGGTCTTAATTCGCTTTCTTGTTTCAAAGCTCATGAAAAAGAGGTCCACTGGACCTGAAAAAAAGACCCAAGCGGGTCTTTTCTTTAATCTTCGTTTACGAAAGGCATCAAAGCCATTACGCGAGCGCGTTTGATAGCTGTTGTTACTTTACGTTGGTTTTTAGCTGAAGTTCCTGTTACACGACGTGGAAGGATTTTCCCACGTTCTGAAACGAAACGGCTAAGAAGCTCAGTATCTTTGTAATCAACATATTCAATTTTGTTTGCTGCGATGTAATCAACTTTTTTACGGCGTTTGAATCCGCCACGACGTTGTTGAGCCATGTTTTTTCTCCTTTATAATTTTAGTTGTCCATTAGAATGGTAAATCATCATCTGAAATATCCAATGGATTTGTTGCTCCAAATGGATTTTCATCACGTGAAAAGTCTGGTACTGAATTTGTAGGCGCTGAATAGTTTGCAGTTGGTGCAGAGTAAGCTCCACCTGTATGACCCTCACGCACACTACGGCTTTCCAACATTTGGAAATTCTCAGCCACGACCTCTGTCACGTAGACACGTTGTCCTTGCTGGTTATCGTAACTACGAGTCTGGATACGACCTGTCACCCCGATAAGTGAGCCTTTTTTAGCCCAGTTAGCAAGGTTCTCAGCCTGTTGGCGCCACATAACGACATTGATAAAATCAGCCTCACGTTCGCCATTTTGACTCTTAAATGTACGGTTTACTGCAAGAGTAAAAGTCGCAACTGCTACATTTGATGGGGTATAACGTAACTCAGCGTCACGTGTCATACGCCCTACAAGTACAACATTGTTAATCATAGTTTACCTTCTTACGCGTCAGTTTTGACGATCATGTGACGAAGAATGTCAGCGTTGATTTTTGAAAGACGGTCAAACTCTTTAAGAGCTGCGTCGTCGTTTGCTTCAACGTTAACGATGTGGTAAAGTCCTTCACGGAAATCTTGGATTTCGTATGCAAGACGACGTTTTTCCCAAGTTTTTGATTCAACAACAGTTGCACCGTTGTCAGTCAAAATAGAGTCAAAACGTGCTACCAAAGCGTTTTTAGCTTCTTCTTCAATGTTTGGACGAATGATATAAAGAATTTCGTATTTAGCCATTGATATGTTCCTCCTTTTGGTCTAATGACCCCAAGACTTTGCAAGGGGTAAGTGAGGTTCGCTCACAATAAACTATTATACTAGAAAATAATTTTTTACGCAAGTAAAAACTCTGAAATGCGAAAAAACGCCACATGGGCGTTTTTCTATTCTTACGGTTTGATACGGTGCAACATACGTGGGAATGGAATGGCTTCACGGATGTGTTTTGTTCCTGCTGCAAAGGTTACCATACGCTCGATACCGATACCAAATCCACCGTGTGGTACAGTACCGTATTTACGAAGGTCAAGGTAGAATTCGTACTCTGTACGATCCATGCCAAGTTCATCCATCTTAGCTACAAGGGCATCGTAGTCTTCCTCACGCATAGATCCACCGATGATTTCTCCGTAACCTTCCGGGGCAAGCAAGTCTGCACAGAGCACGCGCTCTGGATTTCCAGGAACTGGTTTCATGTAAAAGGCCTTGATGGCTGCTGGATAGTTCATGACAAAGGTTGGTACACCAAAGTGGTTTGAAATCCATGTTTCATGTGGTGAACCAAAGTCATCACCATGCTCAAGATGCTCGTAGTCAGCATCTTCATCATTTTCATGCTCTTGCAAGAGGTCAATAGCTTGATCGTAAGTGATGCGTTTGAATGGCTCTGCAATGTAGCGTTTCAAGAGCTCTGTATCACGTTCCAAGGTTTCCAAGGCTTGAGGCGCACGGTCAAGAACACCTTGAAGAAGAGCTTTTACATAAGCTTCTTGCAAGTCAAGTGACTCATCGTGTGTCAAGTATGAGTACTCAGCATCCATCATCCAGAACTCAGTCAAGTGACGGCGTGTTTTTGATTTTTCAGCACGGAATACTGGACCAAAGTCAAAGACACGACCAAGAGCCATAGCCCCTGCTTCTAGATAAAGCTGACCTGATTGGCTCAAGTAGGCTGGCGTTCCAAAGTAATCTGTCTCAAAGAGTTCTGTTGAATCTTCAGCCGCATTTCCTGAAAGAATTGGGCTATCAAACTTCATGAAGCCATTCTTGTCGAAGAACTCATATGTTGCATAGATGATAGCGTTACGAATTTGCATCACCGCTACTTGCTTACGAGAACGGAGCCACAAGTGACGGTTGTCCATCAAGAAGTCTGTTCCATGTTCTTTTGGAGTGATTGGGTAATCTTGAGATTCACCGATTACTTCGATGTCTGTAATGTCCAACTCATAGCCAAACTTAGAACGTTCGTCTTCTTTAACAATACCTGTCACATAAACAGACGTTTCTTGGCTCAAGCGTTTGATGACATCAAACTTCTCAAGTCCTACTTCTTCACCAAATTTTTCGACAAAGTTTGGTTTAAAGGCTACACCTTGGAAAAAGGCTGTTCCATCACGCAATTGCAAGAAGGCGATTTTCCCTTTTCCTGATTTGTTGGCAACCCAAGCGCCAATCGTCACTTCCTGACCAACATAGTCTTTTACATCAATAATCGTTACACGTTTTGTCATTATTTTTCCTTTTCTTTTATTTTTCCATAAATGCTTTCAAGCGTTTAACTGCTTCTTTAAGCGTGTCTAAGTCTGTCGCATAGCTGAGGCGGACATTTTCTGGCGCTCCAAATCCAGCTCCTGTTACCAAGGCTACCTCGGCTTCTTCTAGGATAGCGGTTGTAAATGCTGTTACATCGCTATAGCCTTTCATCTCCATGGCCTTTTTGACATTTGGGAAGAGATAGAAGGCTCCTTGCGGTTTGACCACTTCAAATCCAGGCACCTCAGCAAGTAGGGGATAGATGGTATTGAGTCGTTCCTCAAAAGCCTGACGCATGCTTTCTACAGTATCTTGCTCACCTGATAGAGCCTCAACTGCTGCATATTGGGCTACTGCTGACGGGTTTGAAGTTGTTTGACCTGCAATCTTGGACATGGCAGCGATAATTTCTGCTTCTCCGACGGCATAGCCAATCCGCCAACCAGTCATAGCATAAGTTTTAGACACACCATTGATGACCACTGTTTGCTTGCGAATCTCTTCCGATAGGCTAGAAATCGGTGTGAATTCATGGCCATTATAGACCAAGCGCCCATAGATATCATCTGCTAGGATGAGAATATCCTTTTCTACAGCCCAGTTTCCGATTGCCAAGAGCTCCTCACGGGTGTAAATCATACCTGTCGGATTGGATGGCGAATTCAGCACCAAAACCTTGGTCTTGTCTGTGCGAGCTGCTTCCAACTGCTCTACAGTCACCTTAAAATGATTGTCTTCCTTAGCAGGAACAAAGACTGGTACCCCTTCAGCCATCTTGACCTGGTCTCCATAGCTGACCCAGTATGGGGTTGGGATGATCACTTCATCGCCAGGATTGACCACGGCCATAAAGAAAGTATAAAGAGAATATTTGGCTCCCGCAGCGACTGTCACTTGATTTGGCGCTACAGAATAGCCGTAAAAGCGCTCAAAGTAGGTATTGACCGCTGCCTTAAGTTCTGGCAGGCCTGAGGTTACTGTATAAAAAGAAGCACGCCCATCTTGAATCGATGCAATGGCGGCATCTTGGATATTTTTTGGAGTAGTGAAATCTGGCTCACCTAAGGTTAGAGACAAAATATCTCTGCCCTCAGCCTTGAGTGCTTTGGCACGGGCTCCAGCAGCCAAGGTCACACTTTCTTCCATTTCTAAAACACGGTTGGATAGTTTCATAGGCCCTCCTTATTGACCAATGCTCCTGTTTCAAAATCTACTAGATAAAAATCAGAGCCTGACTTAACTTCCCAGATTGGCTTGTCTTGATAACGGCCAAAGGTAATCTTGTCAATCTCACCAGCTCCTTTTTCCTTAGAAACCGCTTCTGCTTTTTCTTGTGAAACACCTTGATTTAGCTGATAAACGTAGATTTTATGGTCATCTTTTCCAATCAGGACAGCAAGTGCTTCTTGTTTTTTATTACGACCAAGAACGCTGTAATAAGATTCCAAGCCATTGTATAAATCAACCTGATCAGCCCGCTCTAATCCTGCATACTGCTGAGCTAATTTTTCTCCTTCACTTTTAGCAGTTTGATAAGGTTTCATACTCAGAAACACTAGATACAGAAAGGAAGCACTGATAACCACAAACAAAATCGTCATCCCTAGACCATACTGCCACAGTAGATTATTTTTTGCTTTTTTTTGTCTTTTTTTCACTCGTCTATTTTACCATCTATTGGGCTTTATTACAAGTGAATATAAGAACAATCGCACTTTATTTCTTCCTTCAAAGTAAACCGATTTTTCTTGATTAAAACCGAGCAAGAAAAGTAAAGACAGCTCCAAAATCAACCTATTAAAAAACCTGAGCTTTGGTACTCAAGTTTTCGTAAGTTCTTTTACTTTATAGAATCACTTTATCATCCATTCTTTTAGCCATTTTTCCTAAAAAGATAGGCAGTAGAAGGCTAATCAAGACTAAAAATAATCCTAGATAAAGAAATGTTATCACAAAGCCTAAATTGTCAATCAACCACCCTGTCAGTGGGAAGAAGACAATCATACTTAGGCTAAACATCATAGAGTAGACACTTAGCATGGTTGCCCTTACTTCACTTGGGAGGCGCTCTTGCAAATCATTGTCAAAAATCGGCTGAAAAAGAGCATATAGAGCATTACTGATCAAATAAACCAAAATATAGATTAGAGGTGTTCCAAAGTAGGACAGCAGGTAGGTAACTCCAGTCAGCAGGACGAGGATAGGGAAAAGCTTCAATGCAGCATAGTTCTTTCCAATCTTACTCGCTAGATAGACTGCAAGGATATTTAAGAGACTACCAAGTAGCATAACTGCTGAAATTTGCCAGCTACTTAAATCCGGTAACTGATTTTGATAGTAAAAGTAAAACATGCACATGAGTGTACCAACAATCTGAGACAAAATCATCCAGTTGAAGAGCATGGGATTTCGCTCCAACTCTTCCTTAACAGTCCAAATAATCTGTTTCATGGTCACACTATCAGCTTTTTCTACCTTGACACTGGGTTCTTTCAGCATCCAAATCAAGACAAGAACTATGATAGAAGTGGCAATCATGATATAGTAGGTCAGGTGCAATTGACCATGGACAAAAAATCCCGCCAACACTGTCCCCAAAGACCGAGTTCCTTCTGCTACTCCTGACATGAAACTTGAAATAGATAAGTAACGCTTCTTGAGTCCAGCTTCCACAGCTGAATCATAAACCATTGCTGCGCTTGTTCCTGAATCAAAATTGTAAGACAAGGCACTCACCGCCATAGCTAGTGCATAAATCCAAAAATTTCCCTGCCCAGCCAACATGAGAATGGAAGACACAATCCCTGCTATTCGACTTAAATAAAGGTTAGTCTTATAGGAATAGCGGTCAGCTAACATACCAGATGGAATTTCACAGAGAAGACTGGTCGTATGAAAAATACTCTCCAGAAGTCCAATCTGCCAAAGAGACATTCCATTTTGACTGAGAAAGAGAATCCAAAAACTAGTAATCCCTAAAAATGCAAAAAACTCAACTCCGGCCATCAGGCCAATATTTTTCCGATAATTTCTTATTAACATCTTTTCTCCTTTAACAAGTGTATTATTATTTCTTTTGTCCGTCACTTGTTAATCTTTGCCTTACATAATCTCCACCCCTTTTAGAAGCATTCTTCAATGCCATTATTTTTCCTTTAATGATTTATGAAATGATACCGGAAAATAGCTGTTCTGCGATTTCTATTACGAGTTTTCTTGTT
This sequence comes from Streptococcus mitis, assembly GCF_003944325.1. Lineage (GTDB taxonomy): Bacteria > Bacillota > Bacilli > Lactobacillales > Streptococcaceae > Streptococcus > Streptococcus mitis_CW. The sequence continues at coordinate 38,190 of NZ_RJPX01000017.1, forward strand.
TATTTTAGCACTTATCTAATCATAATACAAGAGAATATTGGAATACTCATAGAAAATCGAAGAAGACCAGAATCCAACGGAAACAGTTCTTACTTTTTAAGTCGAAAATGACTATAGTTTCTGTGATTTTATAATTTTCAAATAAACTCTGAGCAGATTTCTTGCAAGTCCTTTTCTTTTGTTGTAATATACATTATAACAACGAGAGGATTCTCGGAAATTTAAGAAAAAGGAGACACATCATGTCTAAAAAAGTATTATTTATCGTCGGATCACTACGTCAAGGTTCTTTCAACCACCAAATGGCCCTCGAAGCTGAGAAAGCACTTGCTGGTAAAGCGGAAGTTAGCTACCTCGATTATTCATCCCTTCCTCTCTTTAGCCAAGATTTGGAAGTTCCAACTCATCCAGCAGTGGCTGCTGCTCGTGAAGCGGTTCTCGCTGCTGATGCCATCTGGATTTTCTCTCCAGTCTACAACTTCTCTATCCCTGGTACAGTGAAAAACTTGCTTGACTGGCTATCTCGCGCCCTTGACTTGTCTGATACACGTGGAGCTTCTGCCCTTCAAGACAAGTTTGTCACCGTATCATCTGTAGCCAATGCAGGTCACGATAAACTCTTTGCTATCTACAAAGACCTCTTGCCATTTATCCGTACACAAGTCGTTGGTGATTTCACTGCTGCACATGTCAATGACTCTGCCTGGGCAGACGGAAAATTGGTTCTTGAAGAAACAGTCCTAAACTCGCTTGAAAAACAAGCTCAAGACTTGGTCGCAGCGATTCAGTAAAAAATAGAAAATTTTAGAAAGTCTAAATCAATTATAGCCACCTAATAGGGTGGCTTTTTTAGACTCAATCAAGATTTTCAGACAAACATCAGCCATCCAAAAAAACCTTGAGCGTTACCACTCAAGGTTTTTAGCAGTCTTTTCCATCATAGGAAAATCATTCTAAGAATATTCTTTCATTCGAGATCTATCACTTATCATCTTCTTTCGAGAAATTAGTGACTGCTTTTGACTGATTAATCTTCTTTTCTTCGACCTACATATAGGCTCAATAGAATACCGCTACCTAGAAGAACAGAGATATAATCAGATTGGCTTCCAGTTTCTGGTAATTTGTCCCCATGATTTTCTTTACCTGTAGTTGGTCCTACTGGGTTAGAAGTTAATGGTGTTACCGGTTGAACTGGTACATTTGGATTTGATTGTGTTGGAACTTCAGGAGTGTTTGAAGTTGGTTTGTCATTTACTTCTGGCATACCAGGTACTCCGCCATTAAACTCTGGAATTTCTTGTACCGGAGGTGTTGGCATCCCTGGAACTTCTGGATTAGAAAGTTCATTGACTTCTGGCATTCCCGGCACACCACCGTTGAATTCTGGCAATTCATGAACTTCTGGCATTCCTGGCACACTACCGTTGAATTCTGGCAATTCGTAAACTGGTGGCTCTGGCATTGCAAACGTTGGTCTTTCTGGCACATTAGGTGTTGGAGGGACTGGTTTGTCATTTGATGGTGTTACTGGTTTGTCTTGGCATCCACATTTACCATCTTTGCCGTCTTTACCGTCTTTACCGTCTTTGCCATCACGTCCATCGCGACCATCTTTACCGTCTTTAACAACTGTTTTTGTCACAGTTCCGTCAGAATTGATGATTGTGATTGTATGACTACCGTTTCCATTATCTTCAACAGAAACTTTTGGTGATTTACCATCTTTACCGTCTTTAATCACCATTTCTGTCTTACTTCCATCCGGATTAGTAATTGTAACAACGTGAGTTCCATCGTTATTATTTTTAACAGTTACAGTTGGTGAAACGCCATCTTTGCCATCTTTGATAATAGATTTGTATTCACGGCCATCAGAATCAACGATTGTCAATGTGTGAGTTCCGTCTCCGTTATCGACGATGTTCGCTTTTGGTGATTTACCATCAAAGATTGTAGTTGTAGTTTCTTTACCATCAGTTCCTGTCACCTTAATAATGTGTGAACCGTTGTTGTTATCAATCACTTCAAGTTTTGGTGATTTACCATCACGAACTGTAGTTGTTGTAGTTGTACCGTCTGAGTTCACAACTGTGATCGTGTGAGTGCCATCTCCGTTATCCACAACCTTAGCAGTTGGTGATTTACCGTCACGAACTGTAGTTTCAGAAACAGTACCATTACCGTTTTCTACACGAATTGTGTAAGTACCATTATGATTATCTGTCACAGTTGCTACTGGTGATTTACCATCTTTAATGATTGTTTCAGTAGTTGTTCCATCTCCATTTAGAACTGAAATCTTGTGGGTTCCATTTTGTTCATCAGTTATAGTAACTTTTGGTGATTTACCATCATGAACTGTGGTTTCAGTTGTCACACCTTCTGGATTTGTAATAACAATTGTATGACTTCCGTCTCCATTATCACGAACAGATGCTGTTGGAGTACGTCCATCTACCCCGTCACGTCCATTTTTCACAACAAATTCATTCTTAGTTCCATCTGGGTTTGTAATAGTTACTGTGTGGCTTCCATCTTGGTTTTCAGTAGTTGTTGCTGTTGCAGCTTTACCGTCTTTACCATCTTTGATAATAGCATTTGTAATATTACCTTCTCCATCTGTCACTTTAACAGTGTGAGTTCCATCGTTATTATCTGTTACTTCAACTTTTGGAGTCTTGCCGTCTTTACCGTTTTTAACAACTGTTTCTTTAGAAGTTCCATCTGGATTTGTTACAGTAATTGTATGGCTTCCATCTGGATTTTCTGTTGTTGTGATAGTAGCTGTTTTACCATCCTTACCATCTTTAACTTTAGTAGTTGATTCAGAGCCATCTCCATTTCGAACGGTAATAGAGTGTGTTCCATCTCCGTTATCTGTTACAGTAACAACTGGTGATTTGCCATCTGCACCATTTTCACCTTTATCACCTTTTAGCCCATCTAAAACTGTGGCAAGTGGTTTTGTAGAATCCAATGGTTGACCTGGATTTGCTGGATCTTCCACAAAAATTTTAGTTTCATTACCTTCTTTTTTAGCAATTAGAGATTTTCCGTCTTTACCATTTTTTACATTTACAGTAACAGGATCTTTTCCTGGTGTTGTAATTGTAATGTCTGTACTATGTCCATCTGCACCTGGTTTAGCTGTAACTTCTGGTGTATCTCCTTTTGCTCCTTGAGGTCCTCTTATATTGCCAGTCTTATTCCATGCTCCGTTTTGTTTTTTATAGACATCTCCTGTTGAACTATCAATATAAGTATCTCCGTTTTTTCCATCTTTTGGAGTTGGTGCAATATTTCCACTTAAAAGTTCAGATCCATTACGTCCGTCTCTACCACTAGCACCATTTTCTCCATTAACTCCGTTCAATACATCACGTTCACTGATTAACTCATCTACTCCCGGATCGTAATGATTATTTCCATTATTATCAAAATAAACTGTAACATGAGTACCATCTGCGTTATCAGAAGATGTTGCTCTAGAATTAGGATGTCCTGATACTTCATCCGGGTTATTTCCTACACTTCTTCTAGCTCTTCTAAAGGAATCTTCTCCATTAACATATGGTTGTAAATCAATTTTAGGAGTTCGTCCATTGTTACCATTATGTCCATCTAGACCATCTCTAACTGTAAATGTTACTGGTTCTTTTCCTGGTGTTGTAATGGTTACAACTGTACTATGTCCATCTACTCCACGTTGAGTTGTAACTGTAGGTGTTTGTCCATTTTGACCATTCGCTCCAGTTTCGCCTTTAGCTCCATCATGAACAAATACTGTAGTCGGTTGTGAACCATCGTGATTATCAACAGTAATCTCTACTCCCTTATGATCAACTTCTTCCTTACGAGCAGCAGTTACAGTTGGTGATTTTCCGTCTACCCCATCTCTAATTACTGCAAGAGGTCTGTCAGGAGTTAACGGTTGACCTGGATGAGCTGGATCTTCTTGATAAACTTTTGTTTCTTTACCTTCTTTAACAGTGAGCAATGACTTACCATCACGTCCGTCAGCACCTTTAGCTCCATCTTTAATCATTTCAGAACCTAGAAGTTCATCAGTTCCTGGTGTGTATTTACCATCATTGTTTTCATCAGTATAGAATGTCACAATTGTATGAGATGGATTTCCGTTTTGTCCTTCGACACGTAGTAGATCAACTTTTGGAGTTTTCCCATTTAGACCATTTTCGCCATTTTTAACATTTACTGTTACCGGAGTTTTTCCTGGAACAGTGAATGTAATGTCAGAACTATGTCCATCTTTTCCCGGTGTTACAGTTACTTCAGGAGTTTTTCCATCTTCACCTTTCGGTCCTTGTGGTCCGACTTCACCGTTCTCACCCTTGTCACCCTTTGGTCCTTTGATGTTGCCTGCTTGTTCCCATGCATTGTTCTTCTTAACGAAGACATCTCCTGTGGCAGTATTAACGAAGCTGTCTCCATCTTTTCCGTCTCTTGGTGTTGGATCTACTTTTCCGTTTAATACTTCTTTACCATCACGTCCTGCTTGACCTGTTGCTCCGTCTTGGCCGTCTTTAACGATGGATGTTTGAACGAGCGTATCTGTGCCTTCTGTATAGTTTCCATCGCCATCTTTGTCAATGTAGAAGGTTAGAGTAGTTTGTTTTTTAGCTTCATCACGAACAGCTTTGACTTTTGGTGTTTGGCCGTCTACTCCGTTTTTAATTGTTGTTGTGACAGCTGGTCTGCCTTCTGGTTGGGTGATAGTAATGGTGTGTGTGCCATCATGGTTGTCTGTCACTGTTACTTCTGGTGTGAAGCCGTCACGACCATTTTCTCCCTTGTCACCTTTTGGACCTTTGATGTTACCTGCTGCTTCCCAAGTATTGTTCTTCTTAACGAAGACATCTCCTGTGGCAGTATTTACGAAGCTATCGCCATCTTTGCCGTCTCTTGGTGTTGGATCTACTTTTCCGTTTAATACTTCTTTACCGTCACGTCCTGCTTGACCTGTTGCTCCGTCTTGTCCGTCTTTGACAATTGATGTTTGAACGAGCTTATCAGTTCCTTCTGTGTAATTACCATCGCCATCTTTGTCAATGTAGAAGGTTAGAGTAGTTTGTTTTTTAGCTTCATCACGAACAGCTTTGACTTTTGGTGTTTGTCCGTCTACTCCATTTTTAATTGTTGTTGTGACAGCTGGTCTGCCTTCTGGTTGCGTAACTGTAATCGTATGACTACCATCATGGTTGTCTGTCACTGTTACTTCTGGTGTGAAGCCGTCACGACCATTTTCTCCCTTGTCACCCTTAGGACCCTTGATGTTGCCTGCTTGTTCCCAAGTATTGTTCTTCTTAACGAAGACATCTCCTGTGGCAGTATTAACGAAGCTGTCTCCATCTTTTCCGTCTCTTGGTGTTGGATCTACTTTGCCATTTAGAACTTCTTTACCGTCATGACCTGCTTGACCTGCTGCTCCGTCTTGACCGTCTTTAACGATGGATGTTTGAACGAGCGTATCTGTGCCTTCTGTATAGTTTCCATCGCCATCTTTATCGATGTAGAAGGTTAGAGTAGTTTGTTTTTTAGCTTCATCACGAACACCTTTGACTTTTGGTGTTTGGCCATTTTCTCCATTTTTAACGATTGTTGTAAGAGCTGGACGTCCTTCTGGCTGCGTAATGGTAATCGTATGGCTACCGTCGTGATTGTCTGTAACACTTACTTCTGGTGTGAAGCCATCACGACCATTTTCTCCCTTGTCACCTTTTGGACCTTTGATGTTGCCTGCTTGTTCCCAAGTATTGTTCTTCTTAACGAAGACATCTCCTGTGGCAGTATTAACGAAGCTATCGCCATCTTTTCCGTCTCTTGGTGTTGGATCTACTTTTCCGTTTAATACTTCTTTACCGTCACGTCCTGCTTGACCTGCTGCTCCGTCTTGACCGTCTTTAACGATGGATGTTTGAACGAGCGTATCAGTTCCTTCTGTGTAATTACCATCGCCATCTTTGTCAATGTAGAAGGTTAGAGTAGTTTGTTTTTTAGCTTCATCACGTTCTGCTTTAACTTTCGGTGTTTGGCCATTTTCACCATTTTTAACGATTGTTGTAAGAGCTGGACGTCCTTCTGGTTGAGTGATAGTGATGGTGTGTGTGCCATCATGGTTGTCTGTCACTGTTACTTCTGGTGTGAAGCCGTCTCGACCATTTTCTCCCTTGTCACCCCTTGGTCCTTTGATGTTGCCTGCTGGTTCCCAAGTATTGTTCTTCTTAACGAAGACATCTCCTGTGGCAGTATTAACGAAGCTGTCTCCATCTTTTCCGTCTCTTGGTTGTGGATCTACTTTCCCGTTTAATACTTCTTTACCATCACGTCCTGCTTGACCTGTAGCTCCATCTTGGCCATCTTTCACAATAGAGGTTTGAACGAGAGTGTCAGTTCCTTCTGTATAATTACCATCGCCATCTTTGTCAATGTAGAAGGTTAGAGTGGTTTGTTTCTTGGCTTCATCACGTTCTGCCTTAACTTTCGGTGTTTGGCCATTTTCCCCGTTTTTAACGGTTGTTGTAAGGGCTGGGCGACCTTCTGGTTGCGTGATGGTGATGGTATGGCTTCCATCGTGATTGTCTGTGACACTTACCTCTGGTGTGAAGCCGTCTCGACCATTTTCGCCCTTGTCACCCTTAGGACCTTTAATATTGCCTGCTTGTTCCCAGGCATTGTTCTTCTTGACGAAGACATCTCCTGTGGCAGTATTAACGAAGCTGTCTCCATCTTTTCCGTCTCTTGGTGTTGGATCTACTTTCCCGTTTAATACTTCTTTACCATCACGTCCTGCTTGTCCAGCTGCTCCGTCTTGTCCATCTTTGACAATTGATGTTTGAACGAGCGTATCTGTTCCTTCTGTGTAATTACCATCGCCATCTTTATCAATGTAGAAGGTGAGAGTCGTTTGTTTCTTAGCTTCATCACGTTCTGCTTTAACTTTCGGTGTTTGGCCATTTTCACCATTTTTAACGATTGTTGTAAGAGCTGGACGACCTTCTGGTTGGGTA